>NZ_JBEXIL010000011.1:0-171654 GCF_040608555.1 Micromonospora sp. NPDC005172 | reverse complement strand
CGACCCCGTAGAGCAGCAGCCCCCACCCGGGCCGGGCCAGCGGCATCAGCAGATAGACCGGGCCTGGCACGGTCATGGCCACCCAGATAACCCGGCCGGGTCGATGATGGCGGTACGCAGCTCGGCCACCAGCGCCGGCAGGGTGAGCGCCCGTGGTGGCCGGGTGACCGGCAGCGCGCCGGGCTCGTCCGACCCGTTGTCTTCTCCGGTCGCACCATCCCCGTCGCCGGCCACCGGCGGCGTCACCCGAGCAACTGCGCCGTCGCCGATCTCGCCGTTGCCGATCGCGCCGTTGCCGTCCGCGTTGATACCGGCCGCGCCGTTGCCCATCGCGCCGGTGACGGCCGCGTTGTCGCCGCCTGCACTGGTGGCGGAGGAGGCTGCGTCGGCGGGTCCGCCGCCGGTAGGGCCGGTACGTGGGCCCGGCGTGGCCGGCGGGCTCGGCGGGCCTGGCGGGCTCGACGCGTCAGGCGGGCTCGGTGGCGCGATGGGGCCCAGCTCGTGCAGGAAGCGGCTGGGCTGCTCCTCGTGGTCGTCGCCACCGACCGCCGCCGACGCCACCGCGCTGACGAGCAGGCGGTGTCGGGCCCGGCTGATGGCGACGTGGAAGAGCCGGCGCTCCTCGTCGAGCAGTGCCGACGTCTGGCCCACCACGTTGGCCGCGCGGGCGCCCCCGACGGACCGGCCGGCAAGCACGTCGACAAGTCGTTCCGAGCCGAGCAGGCTGCCGCGCAGGCGTAGGTCCGGCCAGATGCCCTCCTGCACGCCGGCGATCGCGACCAGGTCCCATTCCAGGCCCTTCGCCGCGTGCGCGGTGAGCAGTCGTACCGCCGCGCCCCGGTCGGCGGTCGGCGCGATGGTGTCGGCCGGCAGGTCCTGGGCGAGCACGTGGTCGAGGAAGACCTCGGTACGGGCCCCGGGCAACCGGTCGGTGAAGCGGGCCGCCGCGTCGAAGAGGACCAGCACGGCGTCCAGGTCCCGGTCGGCCGCCTCGGCCCGCCGACGCCGGGCCAGGTCACCCTCGCCGGCCGCCGGCCGCCCCTGGGCTATCGCGCCGGCCCACCGTTCGGCCAGCCCGCTGGTGTCCCAGACCTCCCAGAGGACGTCCTCCGCGGTGGCACCGGGTTGGGCGGCGGCGTCCCGGGCGGTGGCGAGCAGCCCGGCCACCGCCTGCGCCGGCTCCGCCCACCTCCGGTCAATGCCGGCCAGCTCCGTCGGGTCGCGCAACGCCTCGACGATCAGCTCTCCGGACGGGCGGCGGTCACCTCCGGCCAGCGCCAGGGCGCGCAGCCCCTGCCGGAGCCGCCGTTCGGCCAGCGGGTCCGCTCCGCCCAGCGGCGAGTGCAGCAGCGCGACGGCGGCCTCCTCGTCCAGGCGGGCCGGTTCGAGGGCGCACCGCAGCAGGAGCAGCAGTGGCGCCACCGCGGGTTGCAGGTGCAGGGGCAGGTCCTCGCCGTGCACCACGGTCGGGACGCCGGCGGCGTGCAGCGCACGTTGCAGGGTGGGCAGCTGGAGGGCCGTGGATCGCACCAGCACCGCCATCCGCGACCACGGCACACCGTCGAGCAGGTGGGCCGAGCGCAGCATGTGGGCCAGCCAGGCGGCCTCGCTGGTCGCCGAGCGGAACGTGTGCACCTCGACCGCGCCGGCCGGGGCGTCCGGCAGCGGGTGCAGCCGGCGATGCGCCATCGGACCACGCAGCCGGCGGCCCAGCCGTGCCATCGCGGCGAGCAGCACCGGGCCGGAGCGGTACGACGTGGTCAGCAGCACCTGCGCGGCCGGCGCTCCGGAGGCCGTCCGGAAGCGGTGCCGGAAGGTGGACACTCCGGCCGGGTCGGCGCCCCGGAAGGCGTACGTGGAGGAGTCGGGGTCGGCGAACGCCACGAGCGGCTTGCCCCCGCCGGCGATGACCGAGAGCAGTTCGAGTTGGGCGGGATCGGTGTCGGCCAGCTCGTCGACGTACACGTGGGCGAGACGGCGGCGCTCGGCGGCCAGCAGCTCCTCGTCGTCGCGGAGCAGGCCGGTGGCGGCCCGGACCAGCTCGGCGGGGTCGTACGCGATCGAGCCGCGATTGCTGACGTCACGCAGCGCGAGCACCGCGACGTACTCCCGCAGGAAGCGGGCCGCTGCCGGCCAGTCGTTACGGCCCAGCTTCTCGCCCAGCCGGGCCAGCTCCACCGGGCCCACACCGCGTTCGGCGGCACGCATGAGCAGGTCACGCAGTTGACCGGCGAACGCCCGGGTCCGCAGGGCCGGGCGCAGGTCGGTGGGCCAGCCGACCGGGTCGTCCTCGGGCTCCTCGCCCACCACGTCGAGCAGCTCGCGGATGATCAGATCCTGCTCGGGGCCGGTGAGCAGGCGGGGTGACGGCTCGCCGCGTTCGGCGGCGGCGCGGCGCAGCAGCCCGAAGGCGTACGCCGGGAAGGTGCGCACCAGCGGCTCACGCAGCACCCGGTAACCGTCCTGCGCGATCCGGGCCTCGATGCGCTGGCGCAGTGCGGTGGCACCACGACGACCGAAGGTCAGCACCAGGATCCGTTCGGGGTCGACCCCCTCGACGACCCGGGCGGCGACCGCCTCGACGAGGGTGCTGGTCTTGCCGGTGCCGGGACCGCCGACGACGAGCATCGGCCCGTCGGTGTGCCCGACGATCTCGGTCTGGACGGGATCGACGCGCGAGCGTGGGCTCCCCGATGCGGTCGCCTCGGCCACGACACCGTCGTCACCCGGCGCGGCGGCACCGCTCACGTCCGCGTCCCCCAGCGTCGGCCCCTCGGGCCGCCGCACCAACCGGTACGCCTGCATCACCAAATCCCATCATCCCCCTACGACACCGACCCCACCCCACCTCGTCGCGTCGGACGTGAAGGTGGCGGCACGACACGCCGACGGCCCTGCCGCCACCCTCACATTGAGTCAGGGTAGGTGGGACTCCAGCGCTTTCAAGGCCTCGGGGACCGTGGCGACCACGGTCAGCAGGCCGAGACCGGCGGGTTTGAGGAAGTGCTGGTCGGTGATGGTGTGCAGCCAGTCCAGCAGGGGCCGGTAGAAGCCGTCGGTGTCGATCAGCACCATCGGCTTGGTGTGCAGGGCGAGGGTGGCGGTGGTCCAGACCTCGAACAGCTCGTCCAGGGTGCCCAGGCCACCCGGCAGGGCCAGGAACGCGTCCGACCTGTCGATCATGAGGGTCTTGCGGCTGGCCATCGAGTCGGTGACCAGCAGCTCGTCCGAGGCGAGGTCGGCGACCTCCAGGTCGACGAGCGCCTGCGGGATGACGCCCACGGTGCGCCCACCGGCGGCGCGTGCGCCGTCGACCACCGCGCCCATCATGCCGACACAGCCACCGCCGCTGACCAGCGTGTGACCGCGCCGGGCCAGCTCCGCGCCGGTCTCGGTGGCGAGGTCGAGCCAGCGTTGGTCGAGGGTGCGCGACGAGGCGCAGAAGACGCAGACGGCGGCCATCAGTCCTCCCGGGGCCGGTCGGCGGTCTGCTCGGCGGCGGCCTGCTGGTCCGCACCGGTACGGGCGACGGCCTCGTCGCGGACCGCCTCCTGTTCGGCGGAGAGCGCGGCCTCGGCCTCGACGATGTGGCGGACGGCCGCGTTGACGTCGTCGGTGAGGCAGATCAGGTCCAGGTCCACCGGGCCGATCTTGCCGCTGGCGGCCATCGTGTCGCGCAGCCAGTCGAGCAGCCCCTGCCAGTACGCCACCCCCATCAGCACGACCGGGAAACGGGTGACCTTGCCGGTCTGTACCAGGGTCAGCGCCTCGAACAGCTCGTCCATGGTGCCGAACCCGCCGGGCAGCACGACGAACGCCTGCGCGTACTTGACGAACATGGTCTTGCGGGCGAAGAAGTAGCGGAAGTCGATGGCCAGGTCGACCCAGTCGTTGAGGCCCTGCTCGAACGGAAGCTCGATGCCGAGCCCGACGGAGAGCCCGCCGGCCTCGGTGGCGCCCCGGTTGGCAGCCTCCATCACGCCCGGCCCGCCGCCGGTGATGACCGCGTAGCCGGCGCGGGCGAGGGCGCCGCCCACCTCCTCGGCGAGTCGACACTCGGCGGTGTCCGGACCGCTGCGCGCCGAGCCGAACACGCTGACGGCCGGTGGCAGGTCGGCGAGGGTGTC
Organism: Micromonospora sp. NPDC005172; assembly: GCF_040608555.1. Lineage (NCBI taxonomy): Bacteria > Bacillati > Actinomycetota > Actinomycetes > Micromonosporales > Micromonosporaceae > Micromonospora > Micromonospora sp. NPDC005172. The sequence goes on along the minus strand of NZ_JBEXIL010000011.1, from coordinate 167,527 downwards.
GAAACCCTCGACGAACTCGGACAGGATGCGCAGCGCGCGCCAGGCGTCCCTGGTCTTCCAGTCGCCGCGCCCGCGCGAGTCCAGCAGCCGCTGGTCGGCGGTGCTGCTCGGGATCGCGCCCCGACGCAGCGTGACGGCACCCCGATGCCGCTCCTGCCCGGGAGCGCGGCCGGCCTCCCGCCCGTTGTTCTGGCTCATGCAGCAACCGTAGTGGAGCCGCACATCCTCAGGGTCCGGGGCGGGGAGCCCGCGAAATAGTTCGCGATCAAGGGCAACTATTTGGCGGTCCCGTACGTCTTACTATTCACATACCGGGTATGCCCGGCGCGCGCCTTCGGGGGAGGAGACAGCGTGATCAGCAACAACGAGATGATCCGGATCCGTCGACAGATGCAGCGACGGATCCGAGACGTGGTGGCCGAGCGCCGCCGCATCCGCGCCCTCGATCCCGCCCTTCCGCCCGCCGCCACCCCTTCCGGAGCCGATCAAGAGGTTCGCGTCGCCGACAACGGGCCAGGCTGACGCGAACCTCTTGATCACCGGAGACGCGGGCAACGACCAGGCCCGACCGGATCAGGCCGGTGCGAGCCAGCGGTGCAGGGTTGCCGCCCCGTCGCGGATCTTGCTGATCTCGACGTGCTCGTCGGGGTGGTGGGCGAGGTTCGGATCGCCGGGGCCGAAGTTCAGCGCGGGAATCCCCATCGCCGCGAACCGGGCCACGTCCGTCCAGCCCAGCTTGCCGATCGGGGCGGCGCCGACCGCCGCCAGGAACTCCTTCGCCGGGGCTGCGCCGAGCCCGGGCGGGGCACCGGCGATCGAGTCGGTGACCCGCACCTCGAAACCGGCGAACACCTCACGCACATGTGCCTCCGCCTCGGCGGGGGTACGGTCCGGGGCGAAGCGGTAGTTGACCTCGACCTCGCACAGGTCCGGGATCACGTTGCCGGCCACCCCGCCGTTGATCCGTACCGCGTTCATGCCCTCGCGGTAGTCGCAGCCGTCGATGGTGACCCGGCGCGCCTCGTACGTCTGGAGGCGGCGCAGCACCTCCCCGGCACCGTGGATGGCGTTCACCCCGTGCCAGGAGCGCGCCGAGTGGGCGCGTACGCCGGTCGTGGTGACCACCGAGCGCATGGTGCCCTGGCAGCCCGCCTCGACGATGCCGTACGTCGGCTCCAGCAGCACGGCGAAGTCCGCCTCCAGCCACTCCGGGTGTGCCTGGGCGACCAGGTTCAGCCCGTTGTACCGGGACTCGATCTCCTCGGCCTCGTAGAAGAAGTACGTCACGTCGTAGCGCGGGTCGGGCAGCGTCACGGCCAGGTGCAGCGCGTACGCGGTGCCGGACTTCATGTCGGAGGTACCGCAGCCGTACATCAGGTCGCCGCGCATGGTCGACGGGAAGTTGTTGTTCAGCGGCACCGTGTCGAGGTGACCGGCCAGCACGACGCGCTGCGACCGGCCCAGGTCGGTGCGGGCCATGACGGTGTTGCCGTGCCGGTACGTGGACAGGTGCGGTACGCCCCGCAGCACCTCCTCGACACAGTCGGCGATCGCCTTCTCGTTGAGGGACACGGACTCTATGTCGACCAGTACGCGGGTCAGCTGCACCGGATCGGCGAGGACCTCGGGGGTCAGCGGGTTCTCCATGGTTCGCACGGTACCTTCAGGTCTGTCAGCGCGAGGAGCGAGCCGAGGCCGGCGTGGCCGCGACCGAGAGGTGCAACAGTGACGTCCGCAGATTCCGCCTGGGGTATCGGCCTGGCCACCGTCACCGCCGAGGGGCAGGTGCTCGACACCTGGTACCCGACCGGCAAGCTGGGCCTGGGTGAGCTGCCGCTGGTCGACGGCGAGGACAAGTCGGACGTGCTGGACCTGCCGCCGGGAGCGTTGGGCGACCGGCCGCTGCCGGGTCTGCGTACCGTGCAGGTGGTCACCGTGATCGGCTCGCTGGACGATCCGATCAAGGACGCGTCCGACGCGTACCTCCGGTTGCACCTGCTCTCCCACCGCCTGGTGCGGCCCAACCAGCTCAACCTCGACGGCATCTTCGGCAAGTTGGCGAACGTGGCCTGGACCTCCGCCGGGCCGTGCCCGCCGGAGCGGGTCGACGAGCTGCGGGTGATCGAGCGGGCGGCGGGCCGGCACCTGTCGGTGTACGGCGTGGACAAGTTCCCCCGGATGACCGACTACGTGGTGCCCGCCGGTGTGCGGATCGCCGACGCGGACCGGGTCCGTCTCGGCGCCCACCTGGCCGCCGGCACCACCGTGATGCACGAGGGCTTCGTCAACTTCAACGCCGGCACCGCGGGCACCTCGATGGTCGAGGGGCGGATCGTGCAGGGCGTGCTGGTCGGCGACGGCTCCGACATCGGCGGCGGCGCCTCGATCATGGGCACCCTCTCCGGTGGCGGCACCGAGAAGGTGAGCATCGGGGAGCGGAGCCTGGTCGGCGCGAACGCCGGCGTGGGCATCTCCCTCGGCGACGACTGCGTGGTCGAGGCCGGCTGCTACATCACCGCCGCCTCCAAGATCACGCTGCCGGACGGTCAGGTGGTCAAGGCCCGCGAGCTGTCCGGCGTGGACGGGCTGCTGTTCTGGCGCAACTCGGTGACGGGCGCGCTGGAGGCCCGCCCGCGCACCGGCCGTGGCATCGAACTGAACGCCGCACTGCACGCCAACGACTGACGTCCCCGCCGGGTCCGCGGCGCACGGCCGCGGACCCGACAGGGGTACACCTCAGCGCAACCGGTACGCCTGGATGATCCGTTCGGTCACCGTGTTGCCGGCGGCGTCCCGTGCGGTGGCCCGCAGGGACGCGTAGCCGGGGCCGGCGGGGTGCCGGACGGTGGCCGTCCACCCGTGCCCGCCGTTGCGGACCCGCGCGGGTTGCCAGGTGCGTCCGCCGTCGTAGGAGACGTCCACGCTGAGCGCGGTGACGCGCGAACCGGGTGCACCGGGCTGTCGCTGCACCTGGACCGGGATGACCAGGCTGGCACCGGCCGACGCCGCGTTGTCGTCATCGAGCGGCGGCGTGAACCGGATCGCCGACAGCGGCAGGTACCGGTAGTCGTCGCCGGGCACGTGCCCGGACCGGAACGTCCACGCCGCGCCGACCTCGGTGCTCAGGTCGGTGAAACTCCGCTTCGCGGACACCTCCAACCGGTAGCCGGCCGCCCCCGGCGGCACCGTGAACTGCCCGTACCCGGCCTCTGGCAGCTCCTGCACCAGGACACCGTCGCGGTAGAGGGCGGTCCGTGCGCTGTCGACGACCGATCCGCCGGCGTGGCCGTCGGCGTCGCCGTGCAGCGGCAGGCTGACCGCGATCTCGTCACCGAGGCGGGTGACGCCCTGACCCGGCCAACGCGGCGTCGGGAACAACGGCCCGTACGGCGCGCTGTTCCAGGTCTCCCGGACGTGCCGGCCGGCCCGGTACTCCGTCGGATCGGAGACGAACATCGCCTTGATGTCGGACCACCCATCCTCGGTGGGCACCCCGAAGGTCAGCTCGGAGGACCAGCGCACGCCGTTGGTGTTGTAGTGCTCGACCCGCTTCCCCGGCACCGCCGTGGGCAGGACCGTGGCCCAGCCGCCCAGATCCGGTTCGAGGTGCGGGTAGACCACCCGGTCGGCGGTCGTCCCGGCGTACCCGCCCCGGAACTCGTGGGTGACCGTGGCCAGGTCCCGTGCGCGGTAGTTCCGGTCGAAGCCGGTCGGCATCCGACCGGGGATCTTCTCGCTGAGCGCGTACAGGTAGGGGCTGCTGGCCGCCTCGGGCTTACTCCACTGACTGCTCACCGTGCCGAAGAACCGTGCGCCGGAGACCGCCCGACCGATGTTGCCGGTGGTCAGGCCGGTGAAGTCGAACGCGAGCAGACCGAAGCCGTAGGCGCTGTCGTCGGGGTTGACGAAGTTCGAGCCGAGTTCGACCAAATCCGGTGCGGCCGAGCGCTCCGGAACCGTGGTACGCACCGGCCGGGCCCTGCGGGCGTCGAGGGTGGCCGTCACGTCGCGATCGAGCACCAGCTCGGGCTGGGCCAGCTGGGCCGCGCCCTCCTGTCCGTTGAAGATGATGGTGACCAACGCGTACCGCCCCCTGGGTACGCGGACCTCGACGGTGCCGTCCGGGTCGTACAGGTCGCGGCCGGCGAGGGTGTCCAGGTCGACAAGCGCGGTCACGTACTCACCGGATGCCGCACCGTCGACGCCGAGGTGCCGGACGGTGAGCTGGTAGCTCTCCACCTCCCGGTTGACGGCGACCGGGGTGACCGCGACGGCGGTTCCGGAGCGGGCCACGATCCGGCCGGTCCAGTAGCCGTCCGTGCCGACCCGGGTGTCCACGGTGACCGTGGTGCCGGCGGTTCCACCGGCCGGTACGGTGACCCGTCCCACGCCGAGGGCGAACATGCCGGCCGGGGCGGGCTGGCCGTCGGGGCCGGTCACCTCCAGGGTCAGGTCGAGGGTGAGCGCGTCCGGGCCGTCGTTGTGCCAGTCGACCTGCCGGCTGACCGGGGTGTCGTCGTCGTGCGGCCAGGCCGGTTGACCGAAGGAGACACTGACCGGCGTGCTGGTCACCCGCTGGGTGATCGCCCGGGCCACGTCGACGCGGCCGGCACCCTGCTGGAACGCCGTCTGCTCCGGGTGCGGCTTCGCCGAGGCCATCAGGGTCGCCTTGAGCTGGGTGGCCGTCCATCCGCCGTGCTGCTGGGCGAGCAGTGCCACCGCGCCGGTGACGTGCGGCGCGGCCATCGAGGTGCCGGAGAGCGCGACGTACCCGTCCCCCACCGGCTCGCCGATCTGTCCGTTCTTGGCGCGAGCGGCGACGATCTCCACGCCTGGTGCGGTGATGTCCGGCTTCAACCCGCCGTCGCCGACGCGCGGGCCTCGGCTGGAAAAGTCCGCGAGGGCGTCGTCGCGGTCCACCGCGCCGACCGTGAGCGCAGCCTCGGCGCTACCCGGCGAGCCGACCGAGCCGTCCGTACCGTCGTTGCCGGCGGACAGGACGAAGAGCGCGCCCGTCTGCGCGGTCAGCGACTCGACCGCCGCCTCCAACGGGTCGACGTCGGGGGTGTCCGTGCCGCCCAGGCTCATGTTGATCACATCGGCGTGCGCGTCGACGGCCGCCCACTGCATGCCGGCCAGGATCGCCGAGTCCTGGCAGCCGTACTCCTCGCAGACCTTGCCGTTGAGCAGCGTGGCATCCGGGGCGACGCCGTGGTACTTGCCGCCGGACGCCGCACCGCTACCCGCGATGATCGAGGCGACGTGCGTGCCGTGGCCGACCGTGTCGTCGGTGTCGGCGGCCTCGGTGAAGTTCTCCGCCTCGGCGATCCGACCGGACAGGTCGGGGTGGCTGGCGTCGATGCCCGTGTCGAGCACCGCCACGCGGACACCGCGACCGGTGAAGCCGGCCTGGTACGCGGCGGGCGCGCCGATCTGCGGCACGCTGTGGTCGAGGGTGACCTGCCGTCGCCCGTCGAGCCAGATCCGATCGGCGCCCCCCGCCGTGCCGATGCGGGCACCGGTGCCGGTGAGCGATGCCCAGACCGCTGCGGCTCGCTGCTTGTCGGCCGTGGCGGCGAACCCGCCGATGGCGGGCAGTTCGGTCGTGACCGTGAGCCCCGTCGGCGCGGCCGTGCCCTTGCGGGCCTGCGCGCCGGTGGTGACCAGCACCGGCAGGTTGTCGCGGCGCGCGTCGTCGTAGCCGGCGGCGATCAGCGCGGTCACGTCGAACAACCGCCGGTCGACCCGGCCCGCTCGGACCAGGGGCAGGGCGTCCTGCGGTAGCACCGTCAGGTGGCCCCGGTCGCGGGTGGTGAGGAACCGCTGGTGCGTACGCCCCGGTCCGGGACGTACGGAGGCGGACCCGGATGTGGTGACGGTGACCCGGTCCCCGGTGAGCAGGGTGACGGTCTGTCCGGTGGCCCTGCTCGCGGACTGCTCGGCGGCGGGTGCGGTGGGGGTGCGCGGTGGGCTGGCCGTGGCGACCGCCGGGTTGCCCAGGGTGAGAGCTGCCACGGCGGTTGCGGCGATGATTTTCCTGCGTCGATGCAACGGATCCTCCTCGGTGGAGCGTCGATACCACTGGAAGCACATTGACCACCGTCATAGTTGCATACCTGGTATGCAAAATTGGCGTCCAAAATATGACGGACCGGCCAACCCGCTCCGAGCCCAGCCGGCATCATCGACCGGGTGACCTCCATGAAGGACCGGATGTTGGCGGGCGAGCCCTACCTCGCCGACGACCCCGAACTCATCGCCGACCTGGACCGGGCCGCCCGGTTGATGGAACGCTTCAACACCAGCTCGGCGGCCGACCCCACGGCCCGACTGGCGGCGCTCCGTGACCTGCTCGGAGACCTGGGCGACGACACCTGGATACGTCCGCCGTTCTACTGCGACTACGGCTGGAACATCCGGATCGGACCCCGCAGCTTCATCAACTACCAGTCGGTGTTCCTCGACGTCGCCCCGATCATCCTCGGGGCGGACGTCCAGGTGGGACCGAACGTGCAACTGCTCACCCCGACCCACCCGGTGCAGCCCGGCCCGCGCCGCGACAAGTGGGAGGCCGCCAAGCCGATCACCATCGGCGACAACGCCTGGCTCGGCGGCGGCGCGATCGTCCTGGCCGGAGTGACGATCGGCGCGAACACCGTGGTCGGGGCGGGCGCGGTGGTCACCCGCGACCTGCCCGCCAACGTCGTCGCCGTCGGCAACCCGGCCCGACCGGTCCGCGACCTCGACGGGGCCTGAGCCGGGACAGCTCGGCGGCGTCGATCAGGCCGCGAGCGCGGTCACGCCTCCGGCGCTTCCGGCAGACGCACCACCAGGTCGGCGTGCTCGGCGCTCGGGGTGATGAGAGCGGCGTTGGCCTCGTCGCTGCCCAGCGCCCAGGCGCGGGCCTCCTCGGGCGACCGCCCGTACGCCTCGTGCCGGGCGGTCAACCGGCGCTGGCGCAGCCCGGCGTCCAGGTCGAGGAACCATGCCTCGTGCAGCAACGTCCGGACCTCCTGCCACGGAAAGTCCGGCACGAGCAGATAGTTGCCCTCGGTCACCACGAGGCGGACCGACGGCTGCACCTCGATCGCCCCGGCCACCGGTTCCTCCAGGTCCCGGCGGAACTCCGGCGCGTACACCGACGTCGGCTCCAGCCGGCGCAACCGGCGCAGCAACGAGACGTACCCGTTGGCGTCGAAGGTGTCGATCGCGCCCTTGCGGTCGGCGCGGCCCAACCGGACCAACTGCGCCTGAGCCAGGTGGAAGCCGTCCATGGGTACCAGCCGCGCGCTCGCCCCCACCTCGGCGACGATCCGCTCGGCCAGGGTGGACTTCCCGGCCCCGGGCGCGCCGGTGATGCCGAGCAGTTGCCGCGGGCCGGCGTCGGCCAGCGACCGCGCCCGCGCCACCAGCTCGTCGACGGCCAACACCTCGGCCGGCGGCATCAGCCGAGCACCGGATCGCTGATCGTGAACCGCGCCTGCACCGCCGCCTGCACGGTCTGCGGCTGCGGGTCCAACTCCAGCTCGGGAACACCGCCGGCACCGCCCCCGACGTCGAAGGCGGCCGCGCGGGCGAACATCGGACGGTCGGCCGGACCGACGTCGGCCAACTCGATGAGCGCGGTGACGCGGGCGCCCAGCGCCTCGGCGTACTCCCGGGCGCGCAGCAACGCGTCGCCGATCGCGGCGTGCCGCGCCTCGCGGTGCGCCGGGCTGTCCGGGCGCAGCTCCCACCAGGGGCCGGCCACCTGCACCTGGTCCTGGTCGGCCAGCCGGAGCATCAGCTCGCCGAGAGCGGTGAAGTCCGTGACAGTGACGGTGGTGGTGACGCTGCCCAGCCAGCCCACCACCCGTTCGCCCGAGCGCTTGGTCTGCGGCCGGACCCACAGGTCGCCGGTCTCCCGCCGGGCCACCGCCGGCTCGGAGCCGTCCAGCAGCACCCGCACGGCGGCCGCCCCCTCGGCCAACTGGGCGAGCGTCGCCTCCCGGTCCCGACCACGGGCCGTCACGGTGACCGCGAACCGGGCCAGCTCGGGCGGCACCTCCCGGGTCACCTCGCCGCGCACCTGCACCACCGGGCCGTCCGTCGCCATGCCTGCCAGCCTAGTCAGCCAGCGGCAGCAGCGCCGGGTAGGAGACGACGTCCGGACCGACCCGGCAGCCCGTCAGATGGCCGCCGGCGTCACCCAGCTCGCGCAGCCAGGCCACCTCGACGGCATGGTCACCGCCGGCCGGGAACTCCCGGTCCGCCGGGACGAACCGGCGGCCCCGCAACGCCGACCGGGCCGCGCCGGCCTGCGCGTACCGGGCGGTCAACCCCGTCGCGTCGCCGGCTCGCAACGCGTCCGCCAGCTCGTCCAGGAGTACGCGCACCTCGGCCAACTCGTCCAACACCCGCTCGCGGTTGCCGAGCAGCATGTTGGCCGTCCGCTCGGCCGGGGTGCCGGCGACCCGGGTGCCGTCGGAGAAGCTGCCCGCTGCCAGCGCCAACACCGCGTCGCGCAGCGGCGACCGCTGCGTCGCCCCGGCGAGCGCGCCGGCCAGCAGGTGCGGGACGTGCGACGCGAGTGCGACGACCGAGTCGTGCGCCGGCGGGGACATCGGCACCACCCGGGCGCCGAACAGCTCCACCAGGAACCCGGCCAGCCAGCGGAAGGCCAGCGTCGCCGCACCCGGCGACGGGCACAGCACCCAGGCGGCACCGGCGAGCAGCGACGGGGAGGCCGCCGCCAGGCCGGCGGACTCCGCCCCCGCCATCGGATGCCCGGGTACGAAGCGGTCGGTGAGCCCGAGCCGGTCGGCGGCCTCGGCCACCTCGGCCTTGGTGCTGCCCACGTCGGTCAGCACGCAGCCCGGCGCGGTCACCTCGGCGACCTGTGCCAGCGTTCGGGCGAGGGTGGGCAGCGGGCCGCAGAGGAAGACCAGGTCCCGACCGGACACGGCCTCCTCGACCGCGTCGGGGGCCGACACACCTCGTGCCCGCGTGCGCTCCCGGGTGACCGGATCGGGGTCCCAGCCGGTCACGTCGAGGCCCGCGTCGCGCAGCCGCAACAGCACCGAACCGCCGATCAGACCGGTGCCGACCACCGCCACCCGCAGCCGGGCGTACGGCCCGTCCGCCTCCCGGCGGCCCTGTGTCGGATTGCCGGTCGACGTGGTGGCAGGGGCATCCGGCGTCGGGACGGTCGTGCCGTCGGTCATCGCCGGGCGTCCCGGGTCAGGCCCGCAGTCGGCCGGCGACCGCGGCGACGTGCTCGTCGGACTCGGTCAACGCCACCCGGACGTACCGCTGGGCGGAGGGGCCGTAGAAGACGCCGGCGGCGACCAGGATGCCACGCCGGGCCAGCCAGTCGACCGTCTCCCAGCAGTCCTCGTCGCGGGTCAGCCAGAGGTAGAGGCCCGCCTCCGAGTGCTCGATCGTGAAACCGGCCTCGGTGAACGCGGCGCTCAGCACCTCACGCCGGGCACGGTAGCGCTCCCGCTGCTCGGCGGCGTGCTGCTCGTCCCCCAGGGCCGCCACCATCGCGGCCTGCACCGGCGCGGGCACGATCATGCCGGCGTGCTTGCGGATCTTGAGCAGCTCGGCGACGAGAGCCGGATCGCCGGCCACGAACCCGGCCCGGTAGCCGGCGAGGTTGGACCGCTTGGAGAGCGAGTGCACGGCGAGCACCCCGGTGTAGTCGCCGCCGCAGACCTGCGGGGACAGCACCGAGACCGGCTCGGCCGACCAGCCGAGCGGCAGGTAGCACTCGTCGCTGGCGACGACCGCGCCGCGCTCCCGCGCCCAGTCGACGACCTTGCGCAGGTGCGCCGCGGGCAGCACCCGGCCGGTCGGGTTACCGGGCGAGTTGATCCAGACCAGCCGGACCCTCGGCGTCGGACCGACCGAGGTGAGCGAATCGGCGCGGACCACTGTCGCGCCAGCGAGCCGGGCCCCGTCCTCGTACGTCGGGTACGCGATCGACGGCACGATGACCACGTCGCCGGGGCCGATGCCGAGCAGGGTGGGCAGCCAGGCGACCAGCTCCTTGGAGCCGATGGTCGGCAGCACGCCCAGCCCGTCGACGCCCGCGCCACAGGCTCGGGCGACCCATGCCGCGATAGCGTCGCGCAGCGCCGGGGTGCCGGCGGTCAGCGGGTATCCCGGCGCGTTGGACGCGTCCGCCAACGCCTGCCGGATCACCGCCGGGACCGGGTCGACAGGTGTGCCCATGGAGAGGTTGATCAGACCCTCCGGATGCGCCGCGGCCAGGGTGGCCGCGGCGTCCAGGGTGTCCCAGGTGAACTCGGGCAGCCGTGCCGAGACCGGCGCGGGCCGGTTCAGTGGCCTTCGCCGCGCGGCGGCTGCGCGGCGACGAAGGTGGCGTCCTTCTCCACCTTGCCGATCTTCGAGGCGCCCCCGGGCGAGCCCAGGTCCTCGAAGAACTCGTAGTTCGCCCCGGTGAAGTCCTTCCACTGCTCGGGGACGTCGTCCTCGTAGAAGATCGCCTCCACTGGGCAGACGGGCTCACAGGCACCACAGTCGACGCACTCGTCGGGGTGGATGTAGAGCATCCGGTTGCCCTCGTAAATGCAGTCGACCGGGCATTCCTCGATGCATGCCTTGTCGAGCACATCCACGCACGGCTCGGCGATGATGTAGGTCACCGGTCTTCTCCTCCGCAAGACGCGCCGCGATCTCCCGCGACGGTAAGAGCCTAGTATCTCGCCGGGGAAGGGGTCGATCGTGCTCCGACAGCAGGATGTGGGACATCGGATCGTGGTCCGCCGGATTGTGGGGATTCGCGAAGGCCGACCGCTGTTCTCCGACGCTCTCGGCGAGTTGGTGGAGTTGAGCGAGACTCATCTCACCCTCGCCACGGCGCAGGGTCCGCTGCGCGTTCCGGTGGCGCAGGTGCACCGGGCCAAGCGGGTGCCGCCGACCCGCAGGCCGACCGCCGCCGCGGTGGTGGCGTTGGAGCGGGCCGCCGACGAGGCGTGGCCGGCCCCGACGCGCGGCCACCTCGGTGACTGGCTGCTGCGCTCGGCCGAGGGGTGGACCGGTCGGGCCAACTCGGCGCTGCCGATCGGCGACCCGGACCGACCGCTGCCGGCGGCGGTGGACGCGGTCGAGCGCTGGTACGCCGAGCGGGACCAACCCGCGATGATCAACACGCCGCTGCCGCTCGCCGCGCCGGTCGGCGCCGAGCTCGACGAACGCGGCTGGGGCACCCGCCCGCCGACACTCGTCCAGACCGCGCCGCTCCCTCTGGCAGCCCTCGCGGTCACCGCCGCTCCCGCCGTCGACACGATCCTGGAGTTGGCGACCGCGCCGAGCGCGGAGTGGCTGGCGGTCGCCGCCGGCCGCAAGGGGGGTCTACCGGACGCCGCCCGGCACGTGCTCACCGCCGTGGACCAGGTCTGTTTCGCCCACGTGTACGTCGACGGCGCGCTGGTGGCGATCGGCCGTGGCACGGTGACCGGCGAGGGCCGCTGGCTGGGCCTGAGCCTGATCGAGGTGCTCCCGCCCGCACGCCGTCAGGGGCTGGCCCGGCGCGTCGTCGACGCCCTGGCCGCATGGGGCGCCTCGCTCGGCGCGACCCACGCGTTCCTCCAGGTGGAGCAGCGCAACACGGCGGCGATAGCGCTCTACCGGACGCTCGGCTTCGTCACCCACCACACCTACCTGACGCGGGTCGCCCCGAGCTGACCCCCCGCTCGTCGATCTTGCACTTGGTGTGGCGACGTAAGGGGCATTCCGCTCATCCCGACAACCGGAAGTGCAAGATCGACGCGAGGTTCTGGGTGGTGCCCGACGGTCAGCGGCGGACCACCCGGCGGGGCTTGGCGGCCTTGACCTCGGCGTAGCGCTTGAGCTGCCGAGAGCGATAGTCGCGGCCGAGCGCGGTGAGCACCAGGTATCCGATCAGCACCCCTGCGCCGGTGGCGAGCAGGTAGAGCCAGATCTGGGCGAAGAACGTACCCGCACCGCCGGCGAACGGGCTGTGGCCGACCAGCAGCGGCCCGACCAGCACGGTCAGGGCCATCGCGGCCCCCACCACGAGGACCATGTCGGCCGCCCAGTCGGCCAGCGGTCGCCGGCTACCCCAGCGGAACGCCACCACAGCCAGGATCAACCCGATCACCACGAACATCGCCAGTGACACCCGGTCGGCGGCAGCGTCGTCGCTGTCGAAGCCGAATCGGGTGATCAGCCGGGCGACCACGTTGACCGCGAACAACGCTCCCGTGAGCACCCCGACATCACGCCACCGTCTGTCCATCGCACGACCTCCTGCCGTACGCCCCTTTTCGCGGGGCCGCTTCCCTGGCAGGAATATCTACCACCCGTACCTGTGTGACGTCACCAGCCGCCGAGTGTGTTCGGCGGGGCGAGGATCTGCCGGAAACCCATCACGGCGAACGTCATCGCGCCGACCACGATCATCGCCAGGCCGACCCAGTTGTCGCCGGACAGCAGCAGATCGCCCTCGGTGGTGCGGATGGCGGCCACCGCCATCAGGGCGAACCACGGCACCGCCGGCAGCGCCACCGCCCAGCGACGGCCGACCACCTCGTGCGCGAACCAGCTCAGCGCGATGTTCGCGCCGACGGCGAGCAGCACCGAGAACCCGATGAGCTGCCCGCCGACCCGGAGGGTGGCCAGCAGCAGCTCCAACACCCCCGTCACGACGCCGGCCACCACCACGACGATCGCGCCGGCCACCCGTAGGCCCAGGTCCAGCAGTCGCGGCGGCGGCCCCGCCGGTGGCGGGGCGTCCTGGTCGTTCAGGAGCGACATCGGCGCGGCGGGCAGCGTCACCGGAGGCCGGCCGCCGCGACCGGGGAGCGGTCCACGTCGGCCTCCTGAGACAGCCCGGCGAAGAGGTCGTCCTCCCAGCGGTACGGGCCGACGCCCGGACCCTTCTCGCCCACGGCCAGGGTGAAGAACTCCACCCCCATGAACTCGCCGCCGAAGTTGCCGGCGATGGAGTAGAGCCACGAGGTTGCCGGGATCTGGGTGGCGTGCGCCCGCATCGCCGCCTCCTTGGCCGAGTGCTGGTCGGTGCCGTCGATCCGGGCGGCGATCTGCTCGTCCGGGGTGCCGAAGGGCAGCTCGGCCAGGTCCTGGATGCCGGCGAACGGGTTGTCCGAGGACTCGGCGAAGTGCGCCATGCCGGCCTCCAGCACGCTGAGCGGCATGGCCGTCCAGTAGACCTTGGCCGGGGCGCAGCCCTCGACCGCTGCCAGCTCGACGGCGCGCATCGCCACCCGGTGCGCCTGGATGTGGTCGGGGTGGCCGTAGAAGCCGTTCGGGTCGTAGGTGATCAGCACCTGCGGACGTACCTCTCGCATGATCTTCACCAGGTGCCCGGCGGCCTCGTCGAGGTCGGCCTGCCAGAAGGCCCGGGGGTGCTCGTTCGTCGCGAGGCCCATCATGCCCGAGTCACGGTAGCGACCTGCGCCGCCGAGGAAGCGGTGGTCGGCGACGCCGAGCGCCGCGCAGGCGGCGGCCAGCTCCGCGACCCGGTACCCGCCGAGCTGGTCGGCCTCGGCGGCGGCGAGCTGCGCGAGCGCCGGTACGTGGATCTCCCCCTCCTCGCCGAGCGTGCAGGTCACCAGCGTGACGTGTGCGCCGGTGGCGGCGTAGTGGGCCATGGTCGAGCCGGTGCCGATCGACTCGTCGTCGGGGTGCGCGTGGACCAGTAGCAGGCGGCGGTCGGGCAGCGTCGTCACGACGGTCACTCTAACCGGCGGTTCTCCCCCGGGGTCGTTCGACGCGTCCGCCCAGGTCGGCCACATCACGCCCGGCGCGGCTCTACGATTTGGCCTGTGGACTTTCCGGAGCTGGCCGCCCGTACCCGCCGGTTCAGCCACGGCGCGCCACGGGCTGTCTCCGTGGCCGCGGACGGCTCCCGGGTGATCTTCCTGCGCTCCGCCGGCCCGGAGGATCCGGCCGACGCCCTGTGGCTGCTGAACGTGGCGACCGGCGAGGAACACCTGGTGGCCGATCCGGCGACCCTGCTGGGCGCCGACGGAGACCTCCGGGCGCTGTCCCCCGGTGAGCGGGCGTTGCGGGAGCGACTCCGGCTCACCGCCGCCGGCATCGGCTCGTACGCGCTGGACGCCGCCGGCCGCGTGGCCGTGTTCGCGCTGGCCGGCCGGTTGTTCCGGGCCGACCTGGTGCACGGCGACGTGGTGGAGGTGGCCGCCGTCGGCCCGGTGCTGGACCCTCGACCCGATCCGACCGGCGAACGCCTGGCCTACGTGACCGACGCGGCCGAGGGCGTACGCCGGGGTGAGCTGCGGGTGATCGACGCCGACGGCACCGACACCCTGCTGGCCGGCGAGGACGCGGGCGTGAGCTGGGGGTTGGCCGAGCACATCGCGGCCGAGGAGTTCGGGCGGTACCGGGGTTACTGGTGGGCTCCGGACGGGCGCATGGTGCTCGCCGCCCGGGTGGACGAGTCCCGGCTGGACCGCTGGTACCTGCACGACCCGGCCGAGCCGGGCCACCCGCCGACGGCTGTCGCGTACCCCCGGGCCGGCGGCCCGAACGCCGAGGTGAGCCTGCACCTGCTCGACCTCGACGACGGCTGGGTCGACGTGCACTGGGACCGCGAGACCTACCCGTACCTGGCCGGCGTGAGCTGGGCGGAGGGCAGCCCGTTGATCACCGTGCTGCGCCGCTCGCAGCAGCACGGGCTGGTGCTCGCGGTGGACCCACGCACCGGCGAGACCCAGGTCCACGCCGAGCTGGCCGACCCGCGCTGGGTGGAGCCGATCGCCGGCACTCCCGCGCATCTGCCCGACGGGCGGGTACTGGTCGGCGGCGAGCTGGCCCACGACGGGTACGACGCGCGCTGCCTGTTCGCCGATGGCACGCTGCTCACCCCACCCTCGCTGTACGTGCGGCGGGTGGTGGGTCGACTCCCGGCCGTCAGCGGTCCCGCCGACCTGCTGGTGGAGGCGAGTGACGGGGAGCCGAGCGAGCGGCACCTGTTCCGGGTCCGTACGACGATCGGCGGTGGGGTGGACGCCCGGCGGCTCACCACCGACCCGGGCTGGCACACGGCGGCCGTCGGCGGGGACGTGCTGGTGGTCGGTACGGCGTCGCTGGACCACGCCGGGGTGCGGTGGACGGTGTCGCGCGGCGGGCAGGAGGTGGCCGAGCTGCGATCTCTGGCCGCCGACCCGCCGTACTCTCCGCTGCCGCTGCTGGAACGGGTGACCGACCGGCGGCTGCCGGCGGCGGTGCTCTACCCGGACAACCACGTGACGGGCCGGCGGCTGCCGGTGCTGCTGGACATCTACGGCGGCCCGGGCCACCAGGAGGTGGTGGCGGCGCGGGCCGCGTGGTTGGAGCGGCAGTGGTGGGCCGACGCCGGCTTCGCCGTCGTCACGATCGACAACCGGGGTACGCCGGGAGTGGCCCCCTCGTTCGAGAAGGCGATCCACCGGCGACTGGCCGACGTCATCCTGACCGACCAGATCGACGCGTTGACCGCCCTCGCCGGCAAACACCCGGACCTGGACCTGGGTCGGGTGGCCGTACGCGGCTGGTCGTTCGGCGGGTGGCTGGCCGGGTTGGCGGTGCTCCGCCACCCGGAGCTGTTCAAGTGCGGCATCGCGGGCGCTCCGGTGACCGACTGGACGCTGTACGACACCGCGTACACCGAGCGGTATCTCGGCCTGCCCGAGGACGGCATGGACGTGTACGCCCACCACTCGCTCATCGAGCTGGCCGCCGAGCGGATCACCGGCCCGGACCAGGCTCGCCCGCTGCTGCTGGTACACGGGCTGGCCGACGACAACGTGGTGGCCGCGCACACGCTGCGGCTGTCGGCCGCGCTGTTGTCGTCCGGCCGCCCACACGCCGTACTGCCGCTGACCGGCGCGACGCACATGGCCGCGAACGGCACCGCCGAGCGGCTCCTCCCACTGGAGCTGGAATTCCTGCGTACGCACCTGCGGTGAGCGGCCAGGATCCGCGCCAGGGAAACTACCTGTCGGGAACCGCCGTGTTTGCCTCCGCGCAGGTTGCGCCCTGTCCCGCGAGGACTGTTTCGCGGAATGACGCCACGACGGGCCGAAGATCGACCCGGTGCCAGGCCGCCCACAGTTGCACGGCTCCCCCGTACCAGGGGAGTTCCCGCACAACGATGCCCTCGACCATGCTCCGGACCATGCTCCGCTGAACGAGCGCGAGGCCGAGACCGGAGGCGACCAGGCCCAGTGCCGTGAGCGGATCGGCCGCGTCGAGGCGGATGTCCGGTGTGAAGCCGTAGGCCAGGCATGACGTGACAAACGTGTCACGCCAGCCCCGGTCCTGCGAGTCGCCAACCGCGATCCACGGCTGCCCGTTAACGTCGTCGGGCATCAGCTTCTCCTGCGCAACGAGGAGATGACTGGCGGGAAGCGCGAGCAGCAGCGGATCTGTCAGGAGGGGGTACGCCTTCAGATCCGGATCGTCCTCGGGTGGCGGCGTGCGGACCAGTGCGATGTCCAGACTGCGCTGGCGTAGGCCTTCGAACTGCTCGGTCGACTCCTGGTCGTACAGCGCGACATGAATCTCCGGACGCTCCTCACGCAGGACGCGAAGAGCAGTGGGCAGGATGCCGGTGTGTATGGCGTCGGTCACGTAACCGATGCACAGCCCACCCTCCTCGCCGCGGCCGAGCCGCCGGCCAAGGTTCTCCAGCCTGTCCGCGTGGCGCAGTAGAGCGCGGGCCTCAGTCAGGAAGAGACGGCCGTCGGAGGTCAGGCGGATGCGCTGCTGACTCCGCTCGAAGAGGGTGAGGCCCAGGCTCTTTTCGAGCTGGGCGATTTGCCGGCTGAGTGGCGACTGGGACATGTGCAGCCGGTCGGCGGCCCGTCCGACGTGCTCGGCCTCGGCGACGGCCACGAAGTACCGGAGTTGTCGGAGGTCAAGCATGTAGGACCTCGCAGGACTCAAGTAAGTCGTGGTAAGTCTTGGACAGTCTCATGAGTGGATCATAATCTTGGACTCGCACAACCGGTCAATCGTACAATTGTTCATGTATCGTACGAATTTACATTAAGAGGCTCACATCATGTCGATCAAGTCCGTCCTTCCTGGTGCACTCGGATTCGGCACCGCGCCGCTCGGCAACATGTTCCGCGACATTCCCGACGGAGAGGCGGCGGCCACCGTCGATGCCGCATGGGACCAGGGCATCCGCTACTTCGACACGGCACCGTTCTACGGCGCGGGCCTCGCCGAGATCCGGCTCGGCAACGTGCTGTCAGAGCACCCGCGCGACGAGTACGTCCTCAGCACCAAGGTCGGCCGCGTCATCCTCGACGAGATCGAAGATCCAGCCACCCGCGACCTGGGCGAGAAGGGTGGCCTCTTCGAGCACGGCCGCCCGAACAAGGTCCTCAACGACTACAGCGCCGACGCCACCCTGCGCTCCATTGACGACAGCCTCAAGCGCCTCAAGACCGACCGCCTCGACATCGTCTGGGTGCACGACGTAGCCCAGGACTTCTACGGGGACGACTGGCTGGCCGTCTACGAGTCGGCCCGCACGGGTGCCTTCCGCGTCCTACAGAGGCTGCGTGACGAGGGTGTCATCAAGGCATGGGGTCTGGGTGTCAACCGGGTGGAGCCCCTGGAAATCACCCTCGATCTTGACGAGCCCAAGCCCGACGCCTTCCTCCTCGCCGGCCGCTACACCCTCCTGGACCACGACCATGCTCTGCAGCGCCTGATGCCGGCCGCTGCGGCCCAGGGCGTGGACATCGTCGTCGGTGGCCCCTACAGCTCGGGAATCCTTGCCGGCGGTACGCACTTCGAGTACCAGCAGGCACCTGCAGCCATCATCGAGAAGGTGACGCGGATCAAGGCACTAGCCGAGCGGTACGGGATTACCGTCAAGGCCGCCGCGCTGCAGTTCGTCCTCGCCAACCCGGCCACGGTTGCCGCGATCCCCGGTGCCACGAAGCCCAGCCGCATCGCGGAAGACGTGGCCGCCCTCAACGAGACGGTGCCGGCTGCCTTCTGGACGGCCCTCCGGGAGGAGAAGCTGATCGCCGACTCCGCGCCCGTACCCGCCGCCTGACCGTTCATCCCCTCTCTGACTCAGTTCCTCAGGAGATTCCCGTGGCCACAGCGACTGAATTCATCGACGTTCCCGTTTCGCCCGACCGCACCTGGCAGCTCATCGGCGGCTTTGACTCCCTTCCCGAATGGCTGCCCTACATCCCGAGCAGCGAACTCAGCGAGGGTGGACGCGTCCGCACCCTCACGAACGAGGACGGCGGCGTCATCGTGGAGCGTCTCGAAGCCTTCGACAATGCGGCACGCACCTACAGCTACTCCATCCTTAAGGCCCCCTTTCCCGTCACCGACTATTTCTCCACCCTCAGCGTGCACGCCGTAGCTGAACAGAACAGCGCCCGCGTGCAGTGGTCAGGAACCTTCACGCCGGTCGGCGTCAGCGACGAAGAGGCCATCGCCCTGTTCCACGGCATCTACCGGGATGGTTTGGCCGCACTGCACCAGACACTCACCGTGGCCGCCGCTTGACAGCTGAGGCTGCCCCCACTGGAACTGGACTTCCTGCGTACACGTATCGACGGTGAGCGGCTACCCCCGTTCTGGCAGCGCTGCCAGAACGGGGGTAGCCCGCCGATCCCCGCTGGCGGACGGGGTCAGCCCTTGGGGCTGGGACCGAACCGGTTGGCTCCGGGCGTGCTCTCCAGCACGAAGGACACGATCAGGACGATGGCGCCCACGATCGGCACCAGGGCGATCAGCAACCACCACCCCGTCTTGTCGGTGTCGTGCAGGCGTCGCACCGCGACGGCCAGCGTCGGCAGCAGCAGCGCCAGGGAGGCGACGAGGCCGATGAAGCCGGAGGGCCCAGCCCCCCGCGTCCCGATATCCGTGCAGCCGGGCGTCGACGGCGTAGGAGTAGCCGTTGTCGAGGTCCGGAAAACGAAACTTGTCGGCTGCGGCGTCGAGCTGTTCGAGGATGTCGGACGAGCGCACAGCCGAGCACTGTACTGCGGTCAACGCGTTCGGCTCTCCCAGGCCGGCTGCCTGGGCCGATCGTTGTGCACGACGACGTCGGCGTGCCGAGTCGGGTGGACGGTGGCGAAGTAGAGCTGCTGGGAGGGGATGTACCGCTCGCGCCAGCGTCGTTCGACGTCGGCCCGGGGTGACAACCGCTCCCGGAGCACGGCACGGTCCACGGTCCTCTCGAGGTCCGTCGACAGGAAGATGCGCAGGTCCCACCGGTCGATCAGTTCCGGACGCAGGAGAAAGACGCCGTCGAAGACCAGCACGGCGTCGACGGGAGCGGTGGTGACCGGCGGGGACAGCACGGTGTCCGTGGCGCGGTCGTACACCGCGTGCTGAAAACGTCGATCTCCGTTCGGGCCGAGCGGATCGAGCAGCACCCGGTTGAGCGCGTCGTTGTCGTGGGTGTCGTGGTAGCAGCCCTCGGCCGAGTACTCGCCGCGCGGATAGCGCCGCGCCCGGGGAAAGAGGAAGTCGTCGATCGTCGCCCGGATGACGTCGCGACCCTGCCCGCGCAGGACGACGGCCAGTTCGTCGGCGAGGGTGGTCTTACCGCTGGCGGGCGGCCCGTCGACCGCGACCCGCGTCGGGTGCACGACCGTGACGGACCCGACCGCCTCGGCCAGGCGACCGAGCAACTCGTCGCGGGTGCCGTGGTCCACGGTCTGCACCGTCCTCATTTCGCGAGGGCCGCCATGCGGCGCGGTCAGTGTCGGAGACGCCCACTCCTTGCTGGAGCTGACCCACCGTACCCATCGGGGTTGGACCGTCACGCTCACAGCACCCCGAGGTTGATGGCGAGCTGGGTGATCGTGGGTGGGGCGTCCGGGTGACGGGCGGCGTGGGCGACCACGTCCCGCGCCGACGGCCGGTGGCGGATCTCGGCCGGCGCGATGCTGTCGGCCCGAACCAGAAGCCGGCCGCGTTGCCGGGGTCGTTCGTCTGGAGGTGGGCGCGCGGCGCGTCGATGAGGTGTGCCGCGCGGTGCTCGACCGGCAGCCACCGCCAGCCGTCCCGCCGGATCGCCTCCCGATGCAGGGTGACCGCCCGCGAGCCGTCCCCCAGCTCCACCGCGGCGGTGACCCGCGCCAGCTCGACGGCCGTCGGCCCGAACGCCGTCCGGTGGTGATCGTGTCCGTCGCCCACCCCAGCGGCCAGCTCGGCTGCCTCGCCCAGCAGGTCACCGGCCGCCCGGTCGCAGGTAGGCGACCCGTCGACCGATCGGAACCGGATCACCGCCCACGACGCCACCGCCGATCCGGCACCGCCCGAGTCGTCTCCTCCACCGGTATCCGCTCCGACTCGGCCTGCGCCAGCAACCGGCGTTTGGCCGCTTCCCGTTCGTCGGCGTCGATCTGCTCGCCACGACTGACCACCTCGTCGTCAGAGTTGGACATCATCGCCTCCGCTGCTGGTGGCACCGGCCGGCTCGGCCGTCGCATGCAATCCACAATGACGCTGCACTGTCATCTGATGCAGCGGCATGTGAGGGGTCATAACGGGCACATTCCCGGCGACATTAAGGCGACGCACCGCTATTGTGGCGAACATGAATGCCCCGAACACCGCCCTACGCGCGGTCCGCACCGGGATGCGTATGAGCCAGGACGACTTCGCCCGCGCGCTCCAGGCCGCCGGTCGACGCGTCGGCGAGCCCAACGATGCCAACAAGAGACTCGTCCAACGCTGGGAGTCTGGCGCGATCGCCGCGCCACGACCCATGTATGCCCGCGCCCTGGAAGTCGTCACCGGCCTGCCGGTCTCGCTTCTCGGCTTCGCCGCGATTCCCGACGGCCGCGCAGTCGACGACCAACACGGTGGGCACGACGTGACCTCACCCATGTCCGATCTGGCCACGCCGACGCCCAAGCCACTCGCGGTCCACGCGTCGTACGAGGGTATCTGGCTCAGCCGCTACCAATTCCACTCCAGCGGCCGGGGAGAATCATTCGCCGGGCAGCACTTCGTGGTCGTGCTCCAGCACGGCGATCGACTGACGGTGCGCAGCCTTCCCGGCTCAGCCGCATCGTCACTGTCGATGGATCTCACCGTCGACGGTGCCGTGGTCACCGGCACCTGGGTGGAGCAGACCGATCCGGCCGGCTACTACCGGGGCGCTCGCTACCACGGCGCCATCCAGCTCCTGGTCGAGCCCACCGGCCGGCGGATGGCCGGAAAATGGGTCGGGTTCGGCAAGGACATGGACGTCAATACCGGCCCATGGGAACTGACCTTCCGAGATGCTTCCACATCGAAGACGACGCTCGACCGTTACAACACGTCGCCCGATTAGGCGCTCCGCCACCTCGTCCGCAGCCTCGTCGTAGTCCGAGCGGTGGTCAGCGCTCGTCTGCCGCCCGTGGCGCAGGTGTGCTCAGCCGTGGGCCCGGATCTGGTCGAGCCAATCGACGGCCAGCCGGCGTCCGTCCGGGAGCCGGTCGTCCCGGCCCCTGAGCATGTCGTCGAGTGTAGGCGGCCGCCGTGTCGGCGCGACCGTCGAAAACGCCCCTCGGGTCCCGCCGGGGCTGTCAGACCGTCGGCGGCCAGCGGTGGGTTCGCCACTCGTGCCACGTCGCGAACCCGGCCGGCGGCTCGTCGATGGGCTCGCTGCCGTCGAGCTCGCCCGGCGTCGGGATGTCGATGCGGGCGGCCCAGTCGGCGAGTTCCGCGTCGGACATCGGCCACGTCGTGTGGGGCGCGTCGGCCTGGCGCTGGTCGAGCCGTCTGCGCTGCTCGGCCGGGGTGAGTTCGAAGTAGCGCAGCTCCACCGCCACGCCGAGGTCGGCCGCTGCCTGCCGGAGGGCGGAGCGCTCGTCCCGACCCCAGAGGCCGAAGTCGATCACGACATTGGTGCCGAGTTCGAGGGCGCGCAGCCCGATCTCGATGAGTCGTCCCTCGATCACGTCCGAGGCCGCAGGCGGATTCTCGACCCCGTAGAGAGCCTTCACCCACTCGTCCTTGGTCAGACGAAGTGCCTCCTGCTCGACCTCGATCTGCCGGGCGGCAGTCGTCTTTCCGGTACACGGGAGCCCCACCGTCAGGAACAGTGTCGGTCGCGTCAGCACGGATGCCATCCGCTCAGCATGCCCGGATCTCCCAGGTTGGCAGCGGGGATCGTCGTTGTGCACGATGACGTCGGGCCAGGTTCGCACAGAGCCGAGCACAACTCAGTCAAGCCAGCAGATCACCGCGTCGCCGTCACTGGCGGCCGCGGCGAAGAAGGTCTGGACGCCGGGCAGATAGTGGGCCACCCACGCCAGCTCGCCGGGCTCTTCCCAGGTCTGTGGGTAGACCTCGGCCAACTTCAGCTCCTGGGGGTCGACACCCCCGATCAGGGTCTCCTGGGTGAGCGCGGCCAGCTGCGAGGCCGCGACCGTCACCTGCGACGGGGTGAGGTAGGAGGGCGGCCCGTAGCCCCAGTCGTCTTCGAGGTTTTCCAGGAAGTCGAACATCTCGTCGCTGTCGGGTTCGACGTCCGGCAACTCCACAAAGCTCTCCGCGCCGAGGACCAGCGGGACTTCGAAGCCGAGCCGGTCGAGGAGGAAGTCGAGCCCGTGCCACGCCCTGTCGGTGCCGGTCCAGCGATCGGAGTTGTCGTCCCGCGCGCTCATGGCGTGCTCGTAGGCCCAGCCGAGGTCTGCCTTGGCCCGCTCCAATTCGTCTGGCGAGACGCGCAGCCAGTTGCCGTTCATGCTCACGCCGCCAAACCTAGATCCCGGCTACGACAGGACTCGCGCCGCGCTGCCACTGACCGGCGCCACCGCATGGCTGCCAACGGCACCGCCGAGCGGCTGCTCTCGCTGGAGCTGGAATTCCTCCGTACGCACCTGGGGTGAGCGGCCGCACTTCCAAGATCGCACTCGGGTCCAGGAGCGAGTGGTACTCCCGGCGCCACAAACCTCTGCCGCGAAGGACTCGTCACGTTAGGCGAGATCGGTTACGGTCTCTGCAACAAACGCATGTGACGACGCGGGGGCCGCCCTGATCGTTGAACCGGCGCCTGCCCGAGCCGGCCGTCACATCACGGGAGGACAGCGTGTCGGATTATCCGAAGATGATCGTCCCGGTCGACCACATCGAGCCGGTGCCTCGCCGGATCCGAGCTTTCCTCGGCGGCGAGCAGGTACTGGAAACCACGCGGGCGTTGTACGTGTGGGAGTGGCCGTTCTTCCCGCAGTACTACATCCCCGTCGACGACCTGAATCGCGACCTGTTGATCGAGGGCGAGCACACCGAGGTGACCCGGCGCGGGACCGCACGGCTGCACGGGCTGCAGGTCGGCGAGACGGTCCGTCCTTCGTGCGGGCGGTTGTACGGGGACGACGCGCTTGCCGGGTTGGCGAACACGATCCGGTTCGACTGGGCAGCCATGGATGCCTGGTTCGAGGAGGACGAAGAGGTCTTCGTGCACCCCCGGAACCCGTTCGCGCGGGTGGACGCGGTGCGTTCCACCCGCAGCGTCAGGGTGGAACTGGAAGGCGTCGTCCTGGCCGAGTCGACATCGCCCGTGCTGGTCTTCGAAACCGGTCTGCCGCCCCGCTACTACCTCAACCGGACCGACGTGAACTTCAAGCACCTCGTGGCGTCGCCGACGAGGACCGCCTGCCCGTACAAGGGCCAGATCAGCGACTACTGGTCCGTCCGAATCGATGACCAGACCCACCCGGACCTGGCTTGGTCGTACGACTTCCCGACCGCCGCACTCCTGCCGATCGCCGGCCTGATCGCCTTCTACAACGAGAAAGTCGATCTCTTCGTCGACGGCGAGCGACAGAGCCGGCCGTCAACGCCCTTCCACTGAACCAACCGCACGCCCTGGCACCGCATCGAACAGGTTCCCAGGTGCACGGATGCCCAGCACGCCCGGCGGCATTGTTGAGCGGGGACCCTGCCTATCCACGGTGTGACCTACGGCTGCACGTACGCGTTGGCGAACGACGGGTAGCCGAAGACGCTGCAGACGAAGACCGCGCCTCGGCAAGATGGCCGAGCCGTTCCTCGCTCACCGCAACTCGCAATCTTGGACAGTTTCCGTTAGCACGTAACGGAAACTGTCCAAGATCTGTAGCCGAGGCTTCATGTCAGTCGTCCTCGATCCGCCCGGTGGCGGGATCGACCATGGCCAGGTAGTCGCGGATGTTCTCCCTGTGCTCGTCGAGCGACAGGCCGCGCGTCGGACCGACACCGAATCCGTAGCCGGGCCTCGGTCCGCTGAGCCATGTGTAGTCGGTGCCGTCGCACTCATTCGGGCGGAGGGAGAACGTCTCTCCGTCGACATCGACCGTGACCGACGTCGCGTCGTCCGGAGGTACGGGGCGCAGGCCGGGTACGGCGTTCCGATCGACGTCGCCGTCATCGGGGTAGATGGGCTTCACATGGCCATCATCGCGCGGCAAGGACCACCCGCCGGCAGAACGGCGAGGGCCCCCTCCCGACGACGCTGTCGGAAGAGGGCCCTTGCCTGCCTGCGCTACGGCTTCACGTACGCGTTGACGAACGACGGGTAGCCGAAGACGCTGGAGACGAAGACACCGCCGGCCTTCGAGCCGTGCACGTGGTAGGCCACGTCGACGTACATCGGCACCACCGGCGCGTACTCCTTCATGATCCGCTCGTCCAGCTTGGCCCACTCCGGGCCCTGGTCGGCCGGTGCGAGCGCCAGGATGCGGTCCATCTCGGCGTTGATCGTCGGATCGTTGAAGTACGACTGGTTGCTGTTGCCCTCGGCCTTGATGGTGCGGCCGTCGTAGAGCACCGGCAGGATCGCCGCGCCGCTCGGCCAGTCCGCCGCCCAGTTACCGATGTACAGGTCCCAGGGGTTGTCCTTCTTCTTGATCTCGTCGAGCTTCGCGTCGTCGGAGATGTTCCGCAGCGTGATCTTGAAGCCGGCACGCTCCAGGTTGACCTTGAGCTGGGCGCCCTGCTGCTGCTCGGTCGAGTTGTCGGCGACACCGAGGACCAGCTCCGGCGTCTGCCCGCCGAGGAGCTCCTTGGCCTTCGCGACGTCACCGTTCGGGCCCGCCGGGTACGCCTCGTACGCCTTGTAGCCGATCGTGGCCGGCGGCATCAGCGTGGTCAGGGGGGCGGCGACGTTCTGGCCACCGAGCGCCTTGACCATGCCCTCCCGGTCGATGGCGTAGTTGAGCGCCTGGCGAACCTTGAGGTCCTTGACCCGCTGGTTGTTGATGACGAGCTGGTTGGCGCTCGGCGTCGGCGAGAGGATGGTGCGCGACTTCAGCGCGGCGTCCCCGGCCACCTTGGCGACCAGCGAGGCGGGTACGGCGTTGAAGGCGAGCGCGCTCTGGTCGGCGCCGTTGTCGGCGATCACCCGGTTGTTGGCGGCGTCCGCGGTCGGGCCGAAGGACCAGACGAACTGGTCCGGGTACTGGTGCCGGACCGGGTCGGTGTTCGGATCCCAGTTGGGGTTGCGGTCCAGCGTGATCTGCACGCCGACCTGGTTCTTGGCGACCTTGTAGGGGCCGGACGAGAACGGCTGCTTGTCCAGGTCGATGCCGGTGTCCTTGTCGGCCGGCAGCGGCGCGGTGGTCGGCAGCGAGACCGCGAACGGCAGGTCACAGCGGGGCTTGGCGAACTCGAACCGCAGCGTCTTCGCGTCCGGCGTGGTCAGGCCGGGCGGCAGGGACGTCTTGTTCTTCTTGAAGTCCCACTTGGTGTCGAACTGCGGGCTGTCGGCCAGCCACTCCTGGAGGTAGGTCGGGCCGCCGGAGAGGTCCGGGTCGAAGGAGCGGGCGATGCCGTACGCGATCTCCTTGGAGGTGATCGGACGGCCGTCCTCGAACTTCACCCCGTCCTTGATCGTGAATTCCCAGACCTTGCAGTCGTTGTTGACGTTCTTGCCCGGCGTCTCGGCGAGGTCACCGACGAGGACCAGACCACCCTTGCCGTCGTCCTTCCAGGTGGTCAGGTAGCGCGCGAAGAGCGGGTTGGTCATGAGACCCGCGAACGAGTACGTCCGCTGCGGGTCGAGATGGGAGATCGGCGACTCCCGGATGATGGTGAAGGTGCCGCCCTTCGCGGCGCCGCTCACCTCGGCCGCCGGCCCCTTCGAGTCCTTGGGGTCGGTCGCGATGACCCCGGTCTGCTGCCGGTTGTTGTCCACCGTGGTGCCCTCGCCCGTGTTCTTCGAGCACGCACCCAATGCCACAACCAGAGCGATCGCGCCGCCTGCGGCAACCGCCACGCGTGGTCGCATGAAGTACCTCCTTCACCCATGTGCCGTGCGGTTTCGTCGGGGCGAGAACCGCCGACGTCCCGAGGATCGTAAGGAAAAAAATCTGCAAGTTGTGTAACAGTTGTCGATAAATTCCGCCAGCAGCCGCCCGCGGGACGGCGATCGGCTCAGCGCAGTCGGACCCGTGGGTCGATGGTCGCGTACAGCAGGTCCACCAGCACGTTCGCCAGCACCACGAAGACGGCGGCGATCAGCACGGTGGCCATGATGGTGGGCAGGTCACCCGAGCGCACGGCGTCCACCGCCGTACGCCCCAACCCCTGGATGCCGAACGTCGTCTCGGTGATCACCGTGCCGCCCAGCGCCCCGCCCACGTCCAGCCCGGCGATGGTCACCACCGGAGTGATCGCCGCGCGCAGCGCGTGTCGCCCGTACACCATGGGTTTGGCCAGGCCCTTGGCCCGCGCGGTCCGGACGAAGTCCTCGGACAGCGTCTCCAGCATCTGCGCCCGCGACAGCCGGGCGTAGATCGCCGAGAACAGGAAGGCCAGCGCCACCCAGGCGAGTACCAGCCCACTCGCCCACTTCGCCGGATTGTCGAAGAGGGACGTGTAGCTCGGCACCGGCAGCCACCGCAGGTTGTAGACGAACACCAGCAGCAGCACCGCGCCCACGAAGTAGAGCTGCAACGAGGCGCCGGTCAGCGAGAAGCCGATCGCCAGCCGGTCCACCCAGGTGCCCCGACGCAGCGCCGAGACCATGCCCAGCCCCACCCCGAGCAGCAGCCAGAGGACCGCCGCCGGGATCACGATGCTCAACGTCACTGGCAATACCCGGGCGATGGTGTCCGAGACGGCCTCGTTGGTGACGTACGACCAGCCCAGGCAGGGCGCGTCACAGCGGCCACCCTGGGCGCTGCCCAGGTCCCGACCGGTCACGATGCCCTTCATGTAACCGGCGTACTGGCTGATCAGCGGGTCGTTGAGGCCCAGGTCGTCGCGGACCCGTTCCAGCCGCTCCGGGTTGCAGTTCTTGGAGCAGATGCTGCTCACGGGATCGCGTGGCAGGGCGAAGAACATCAGGAACGTCAGCACGCTCACCGCGAACAGGGTCAGCGTCGCCGAGAAGAGTCGCTTGATCAGAAATCGCGTCATGAGGTGACCCCTACCGGGACGACTTCGGGTCGAGCGCGTCCCGCAACGCGTCGCCGAAAAGGTTGAAGGCGAACACCAGCGCGAAGATCGTGATGCCCGGGAAGAACACGTACGCCGGGTCGGTCTGGAGGAAGTCCAGACTGCGGTAGATCATCCGGCCGAAGCTCGGCGTCTCGTCGCTGAGACCGACGCCGATGAACGACAACGCGGCCTCGCTGGTGATGAACTGCGGCACCGCCAGGGAGAACGACACCAGGATCGGCGCCCAGATGTTCGGCAGGAGCTGCCGGAAGATGATGTGCCCCAACCCGGCGCCGCTGGCCTTGGCGGCCTCGACGAACTCCCGCTCGCGCAGCGCGATCACCTGCCCGCGTACCAGGCGTGCCGTGCTGGTCCAACCGAAGATCGCGAACACGGCGATGAGCACACCCACCCCGAACGCCGACGACACCTGCCCCCGCTCGCCGTAGAAGCGCAGCGTGATCGTGGGGGTGAGCGCCAACGCGATGATCAGGAACGGCATGGCGAGAGTCAGGTCGGTGATCCAGTTGATCACCGCGTCGAGCCAGCCACCGAGGTAACCGGCCAGCGCGCCGAGCACGATGCCGATCGCGGCCGTGATCAGGGCCGCGGCGAACGCGATGAACAGCGACGTGCGCAGCCCGTAGATCAACCGGATGAAGATGTCCCGGCCCAGCCCCGGTTCCAGACCGAACCAGTGCTCGCCGGTGACCCCGCCGACGTAACCGAGCGGCATGCCGAAGCCGTCGAGCAGGCTCTGGAACTGCTCGCGCGGCCCGACGCCGTAGACCATCTCGATCAGCGGGGCGGACAACCCCAACACCATGAAGAAGACCAGGAGTACGCCGCTGACCACGGCCGTACGGTCGCGGCGCAGCCGCATCCAGGCGAGCTGACCTGGCGACCGACCGACGACGCCCGTGGCCTCCGGTCCGCCCGCGTCCGAGCCGGACTCGATCTCGGCCAGCGCCACACCCTCCACCGGGGACAGGCTCACGACGACACCTCCTCGACGTTCGGGGCCGCCACCTCGGGGCCGGCGCTGTTGCCGGCCGTTTCCCCTTCGGGGCTGATGCCGGCCGTTTCCCCTTCGGGGAAGTGACACGCGGTGGCTTGCCGGCCGCCGTCGCGCGGCACCAGCGCGGGCTCCTCGGTGGCGCACACGTCCTGCGCCTTCCAGCAGCGGGTACGGAACCGGCAGCCCGACGGCGGATCGAGCGGCGTGGGCACGTCACCCGTCAGCCGGATCCGGCCCGCCGGGCCGAGCTGCGTGACGTCCGGGATCGCCGAGAGCAGCGCACGGGTGTACGGATGCTGCGGGCGCTCGTAGATGTCGTTCCGGTCGCCGATCTCCACGATCCGGCCCAGGTACATGACCGCGACCCGCTGGCAGAAATGCCGGACCACGGCCAGGTCGTGCGCGATGAACACGAACGCCAGATCCAGCTCCCGTTGCAGGTCGCGCAGCAGGTTGACGACCTGCGCCTGGATCGAGACGTCGAGCGCGCTCACCGGCTCGTCGGCGACGATCAGCTTCGGTCGCAGCGCGAGCGCACGGGCGATGCCGATGCGCTGGCGCTGACCGCCGGAGAACTCGTGCGGGTACCGGTTGTAGTGCTCCGGGTTCAGCCCGACCAGCTCCAGCAGCTCCTGCACCCGCGCCTTGATCCCACCGGGCGGCTTGATGCCGTTGACCTGCAACGGCATCGCCACGATCCGGCCGACGGTGTGCCGGGGGTTCAGCGACGCGTACGGGTCCTGGAAGATGATCTGGAGTTCCTGCCGCAGCGGGCGCAGCTCCCGCCGGCCCGCGTGGGTGATGTCCCTTCCGGCGAACTCGATGCTGCCGCTCGTCGGTTCCAGCAGCCGCACCAGCATCCGGCCGGTGGTCGTCTTACCGCAGCCCGACTCCCCCACCAGGCCGAGCGTCTCGCCGGGGCGCACGTCGAAGTCGAGCCCGTCGACCGCCCGCACCGTGCCGGTGGCGCGCAGTCCCTGCCGTACCGGAAAGTGCTTGGTCAGCCCGCGGACCCGCAGCAGTGGTTCGTCGCTCATCGGGCCACCCCCACGGATGCCACGTTCTCGGCGTAGATCGCGCTGCGCTCCTCGGCGCTCAGGTGGCAGGCGACCAGGTGGCCGTCGCCGCCCGCCGGCCGCAACTCGGGCACCTCGGTGCGGGACCGGTCACCGACCCGGTCGTCGTAACGGCAGCGCGGGTGGAAGGCGCACCCGGACGGCAGGTTGATCAGGCTGGGCGGATTGCCGGGGATCGGCACCAGGTCCGCGTCCGCGTCGCCGTGCAGCGACGGCACGCTGGAGAGCAACCCCCAGGTGTACGGATGCTGCGGCGAGCGGAGCACCTGCTCCACGCTGCCGTGCTCCACGGCCCGCCCGCCGTACATGACCAGCACGTCGTCGGCCACCTGACCGACGACGCCGAGGTCGTGGGTGATCAGGATGATCGCGGAGTGGAACTCGGCCTGGAGGCCGGCGAGCAGATCGAGGATCTGCGCCTGCACGGTCACGTCCAGCGCGGTGGTCGGCTCGTCGGCGATCAACAGCGCCGGGTCGTTGACCAGGGACATCGCGATCATCGTCCGCTGGCGCATGCCACCGGAGAACTCGTGGGGGTACGCATCGAAGCGGCGGTCCGGTTGCGGGATGCCCACCCGGCCCAGCATGTCCACCGTCCGCTGGCGGGCCTCGCGCCGGCTGGCCTTCGGGTGGTGCACCCGGTACGCCTCGGCGATCTGCTTGCCGACGCTGTAGTACGGGTGCAGCGCGGACAGCGGATCCTGAAAGATCATCGCCATGTCCCGGCCGCGCAGCCGACGTACCTCCTCGTCGGGCAGACCGACGAGCTGCCGGCCGCCGACGGAGATCTCCCCGGTGATGGTGGCTCGCTTGGGATCGTGCAGGCCGAGAATGGCCAGCGACGTGACGCTCTTGCCGGAGCCGGACTCGCCGACGATCCCGAGCGTGCGCCCCCGCTCGACGGCGAAGGACACCCCGTCGACCGCGCGCACCACGCCGTCGGAGGTGTCGAACCGAACCCGCAGGTCGCTCACCCGCAGGTAGGCATCCGAGCTGTCCACGGCACCTCCCTCAGTGACGAAGAGAACTTACAACAATGTCCAGAGGGTGAAAATAAGCTACAAGCTCGGCACGTGTCAGCGGGCCCGAGCGTAACGAGTCCGCATCGGCCCTGAACAGCCCTCACCTCGGGCACTCATGGTCTTGAGAGCACGCCAGGTGCGACCATTGGGCGAGCTGCCAGCAGAGGATGCCCGTGGCACGAGGTGGAGGTGACGATGACCGCGGCGGTGTTCAACCACGAAGGCCCGTGGAGCGAAGAGGACTACCTCGCCCTCGGCGAGACGCAGCAACGCGTCGAACTCTTCGACGGGAGCCTCCACGTGACCCCAGCCCCCACCCCCCGACACCAGCGCATCTCCCGCAGGCTCGGCAACATCCTCGAAGCAGCCACCGGGCCCGCCGGCCTCGAATTACTGGAGGCGGTGAACGTCCGACTCCGCCCCGGTCGGATCCCGATCCCCGACCTCGTGATCACCGGTCCGATCGACTTCGACGAACTCAACGTCGAAGCGGGTGATGTGCGGTTGGTATGCGAGATCATCTCACCGAGCAATGCATCCACCGACAAGGTGTTGAAGATGCACTATTACGCCGCCGCCGGGATCGGGTGGTTTCTGTTGGTGGAACAGGAGACCGGCGCGCTGCACCTCTACCGTCGCCAAGGCGGCCACTACGTCGAAGTAGGGGCCGCGAAGCGCGGCGAGGTTCTGGAACTGACCGAGCCGGTGAAAGTGACCATCCGGCCGGAAGAACTTCTTCCCTGACGGGTGTCGGTCCGCTGCCCTAGGGTCGTCGCATGACCGAGTTCGACGCGGCCACCGCCGCCGTGCAGGCCGCCCTCGATGCGGGAGCGCGGTACGCCGACGCGCGGGTGATGTACCGCCGCTACGAGTCGATGACCGCGCGCAACGGCGACGTGGAGGAGCTGACCCAGGACGAGAGCATCGGACTGGGCGTCCGGGCCCTGGTCGGTGCGAGTTGGGGCTTTCACGCCGTACCCGATCTGTCGGACGCCGCCGCCCGCGACGCCGGGCGGCGCGCGACCCGGACCGCGATGGCGAGCGCGCGGGTGCCCGGCCCCCCGGTCGACCTGGTCGAGGTCGAGGCCGTGACCGCGAGCTGGTCCTCGGACTGCCGGGTCGACCCGCTCGGAGTGCCGCTGTCCGACAAGGGTGACCTGCTGGTCGGCGCGACCCGCACGATGGCCGAGCACGGCGCGGACCTGGCCGAAGGGCTCTACCAGATCTGGGACACCGCGAAGTGGTTCGTCTCCAGCGAGGGCCACCGCATCGACCAGCGGATCCGCGAGTGCGGCGGCGGTATATCGGCCACCTCGATCGGCGACGGCGAGACGCAGCGGCGGTCCTGGCCCAGTTACCGGGGGCAGTACGGCACCACCGGCTGGGAGCTGGTCGAATCGCTCGACCTGGCCGCGCACGCCGCGCAGATCGCCGAGGAGTCCCGGGCGCTCCTCACCGCGCCACCCTGCCCGGCCGGCGAGACGGATCTGATCCTCGGCGGCGAGCAGTTGGCCCTGCAGATCCACGAGTCGGTGGGGCACGCGATCGAGTTGGACCGGATCCTCGGCTGGGAAGCCGCGTTCGCCGGAACGTCCTGGCTGGACCTGGCCCAGCTCGGCTCGCTGCGCTACGGCTCCGAACTGATGAACATCACCATCGACCCGACGATCCCCGGAGCGTTGGGCAGCTTCGGCTTCGACGACGAGGGCTCACCCGCCGTCAAGCGGGACGCGGTGCGCGACGGCCGCTGGGTGGGCGTGCTCGCGGGCCGCGACTCCGCAGCCATGGCGGGCCTCGACTACGGCGGCAGCGTCCGCGCCGACGGGTGGGCCCGACTGCCGATGGTGCGGATGACGAACGTGGGCCTGGAACCCGGCCCGCACACCCTGGACGAGATCATCGCGGCCACCGATGACGGTGTGTTGATGGACCTCAACCGCTCCTGGTCGATCGACGACAAGCGGCTCAATTTCCAGTTCGGCTGCGAGGTCGGCTGGGAGATCAAGAACGGTCGGCGGGGGCGGATGCTGCGCAACCCGACGTACACCGGGATCGGCCCGCTGTTCTGGCGTTCGATGGACATGCTCTCCGGCGAGACCGTGCCCTGGGGGACACCCAACTGCGGCAAGGGCCAGCCGGGCCAGATCGGGCACACCGGCCACCCGGCCGCGCCGGCCCGCTTCAAGAACGTCCGGGTAGGGGTGTCCGCGTGAGTGGGTCGACGGAGTTGGAGCTGGCGGGGCAGGTCGTCGAGCTGGTCCGGCGGGCTGGTGGCCCGGCAGTGCAGGCCGAGGTGGTGGTGACCCGGGCGGACCTGGCGCTCACCCGCTTTGCCAACTCGGCCATCCACCAGAACGTCTCCGAGTCGAACGTCGGCGTCCGGCTGCGGGTGCACGCCGACGGGCGGACCGTCGCCGGGAGCGGCAGCATCGTCACCTCCGACGGGTTGCAGGCGCTCGTCGAACGGACCCTCGCCGCAGCGCGCCTCGGTCCACTCGACCCGGGGTGGCCCGGCCTGGCGCCGCCCACGCCCGCGCCGGTCGCGCCGCCCGTCGACGAGGCGACCGCCTACGCCGAGCCGGACCAGCGGGCCGACCGGGTGGGCGCGTTCGTGGCCGCCGCCGGGGGCCTCACGACTGCCGGTTACTGCCGTACCGCGCACCGCTCGTCGGCGTTCGCCAACTCGGCGGGGCACAGCGCGTACGGCCGCTCGGCGGAGGCCGCGATGGACGGCATCGCGCGACGCGACGGCGCGGACGGTGTCGCGCGGCGCAGCGCGGACCGGCTGTCCGACCTCGACGGCGCCCAGCTGGGCGCACACGCCGCCGCCAAGGCGCAGGCGGCGGCCGATCCGGTCGAGTTGCCGCCGGGACGCTACGAGGTGGTGTTCGAGCCGGCCGCCGTGGCGGACCTGTTGCAGAACCTGTGCTGGTACGGCTTCAACGGCAAGCGGTACGCCGAGCGGCAGTCCTTCGCCGAGCCGGGCGCGGCACAGTTCGACCGGCTGGTGACCCTGGTGGACGATCCGCTCGGCGCGTCGGGTCTGCCGTTCGACGCCGAGGGCACCGGCCGGCGGGCGGTGACGTTCGTCGACGAGGGCACCACGCTGGCGGTCGCGCACGACCGGCGGACCGCCGCCGAGGCGGGTGCGGAGTCCACCGGGCACGCGATTGCGGGCGGTGCCGCCTGGGGGCCCATGGCCCGTAACGTCCGCCTGGCCGCCGCGGCGGCGGGCCCGATGAGCGCGACCGGCCGGAACACCACGGGCTCGGCGGCCGGCGCGGTCGTCGACGCGGACACCGCGGCGCTGGTCGCCGGGGTACGACGGGGACTGCTGGTCACCGATCTCTGGTACACCCGTGTGCTCGACCCGAAGAGCCTCGTCGTCACCGGGTTGACCCGCAACGGGGTGTGGCTGATCGAGGACGGCACGGTCGTCCGGGCGGTCCGCGACCTGCGGTTCACCGAGTCGTACCCCCGGGCGCTCGGACCGGGTGCGGTCCTCGGGCTGGGCTCCGAGACCGTGCGTCAACCGGATCGGGTGGACGGTGCCTGGTGGGCGGCGCCCTCGGTGCGGCTGGCGTCCTGGCACTTCACCGGCGGCGCGTCGGGCTGATGTCTCCGGCTATCCGGCGCGCCGACGGCGTTTTCGCAGGCCAGACACACGGGACACTCCCTTGCGCGGACGGCTCGCAAAGATCGGCGTAACGTGTGTCACTTAGCTGCGTCGGTCGATCCGACGTGGTCGTTGGTGTGCGCATGACGTGGCAGCGGGTGCGGGTTCGCCGGTCCGCGTGCCGACCGGAGAGATCAGCCCGCCCGTACGGGCCCGTCGAGGAGACGACTCGAATGACTTCAACGGCAACGAGGCCGCGGGGGGCGCGGGCGCGCGCCGCCATCACGGCGAAGACGTTGCGTACCGACCGATGGTGGTTCGCCCCGCTGATCACGGTGA
This sequence comes from Micromonospora sp. NPDC005172, assembly GCF_040608555.1. Classification (NCBI taxonomy): domain Bacteria; kingdom Bacillati; phylum Actinomycetota; class Actinomycetes; order Micromonosporales; family Micromonosporaceae; genus Micromonospora; species Micromonospora sp. NPDC005172. Next base: position 133,060 of record NZ_JBEXIL010000011.1, on the reverse strand, counting down.
TCGGGCTGAGCGCCTGGGTGGCGTACGCGACGGTCCGGGTGTTCATGCACAAGTGGTACTGGGTGGACCAGTTCCACTACCTGACCCCGTTCTACTCCCCGTGCGTGACCGACCGGTGTGTCGAGCAGGCCTCGCACTTCGGCAGGTTCCTGCCCGGCTGGTGGATCATCCCGGACGCCGCGCTGACCCTGCCGTTCCTGCTGCTGTTCCGGCTCACCTGCTACTACTACCGCAAGGCGTACTACCGGTCGTTCTGGCTGTCGCCGCCGGCCTGCGCCGTCCCGGACGGCCACAAGGAGTACGGCGGGGAGACCCGTTTCCCGCTGCTCGGGCAGAACCTGCACCGCTACTTCTTCTACGCCGCCGCGATCATCTCGCTGATCAACACGTGGGACGCGATCCTCGCCTTCCACTCGCCCAAGGGCTTCGGCTTCGGGCTGGGCAACCTCGTCCTGCTGCTCAACGTGGTGATGCTCTGGGCGTACACGATCTCCTGCCACTCCTGCCGGCACATCATCGGCGGCCGGCTCAAGCACTTCTCCAAGCACCCGGTGCGCTACCGCGCGTGGACCTTCGTCTCGGCGTTGAACGTCCGGCACATGCAGCTCGCCTGGATCACCCTCGGCACCCTCGCGCTGACCGACTTCTACGTGATGGCGCTGTCTGCCGGCTGGTTCAACGACCTGCGGTTCATCAACTAAAGGGCCCCTGACATGACCACAACCACTCGCATCGAACGACACCACTACGACGTCGTCGTCATCGGGGCCGGCGGCGCCGGTCTGCGCGCCGCCATCGAGGCCCGCCTCGCCGGCAAGAAGACGGCGATCATCTCGAAGTCGCTGTTCGGCAAGGCACACACGGTGATGGCCGAGGGCGGCGCCGCGGCCGCGATGGGCAACGTGAACAGCCGCGACAGCTGGCAGGTGCACTTCCGCGACACCATGCGCGGCGGCAAGTTCCTCAACAACTTCCGGATGGCCGAGCTGCACGCGAAGGAGTCGCCGCAGCGGATCTGGGAGCTGGAGACGTACGGCGCGCTCTTCGACCGTACGAAGGACGGCAAGATCTCCCAGCGCAACTTCGGCGGGCACGAGTACCCCCGACTGGCGCACGTGGGCGACCGGACGGGCCTGGAGCTGATCCGCACCCTCCAGCAGAAGATCGTCTCGCTGCAGCAGGAGGACAAGCGCGAGTTCGGCTCGTACGACGCCCGGATCAAGGTCTTCTCCGAGACGACCATCACCGAGCTGCTGCTCGACGGTGACCGGGTCGCGGGCGCGTTCGGCTACTACCGCGAGTCCGGGGAGTTCATCCTCTTCGAGGCGCCGGCCGTGGTGCTGGCCACCGGCGGTGTCGGACGCTCCTACAAGGTCACGTCGAACTCCTGGGAGTACACCGGGGACGGGCACGCGTTGGCGCTGCGCGCCGGGGCGACGCTGATCAACATGGAGTTCCTCCAGTTCCACCCGACCGGCATGGTCTGGCCGCCCTCGGTGAAGGGCATCCTGGTCACCGAGTCGGTCCGTGGCGACGGTGGTGTCCTGAAGAACTCCGAGGGCAAACGGTTCATGTTCGACTACGTCCCCGACGTCTTCCGCAAGCAGTACGCGGAGACCGAGGAGGAGGCGGACCGCTGGTACACCGACCCGGACAACAACCGGCGTCCGCCGGAGCTGCTGCCCCGTGACGAGGTGGCCCGCGCGATCAACAGCGAGGTCAAGGCCGGTCGGGGCTCCCCCGCCGGCGGTGTCTTCCTGGACATCGCGAGCCGGCGCTCGGCCGACGAGATCCGCCGCCGGCTGCCCTCGATGTACCACCAGTTCAAGGAGCTGGCCGACGTCGACATCACCTCCGAGCCGATGGAGGTCGGGCCGACCTGTCACTACGTGATGGGCGGCGTCGAGGTGGACCCGGATTCGGGTGCCGCCTTCGGCCACGTCCGCGGCCTGTTCGCCGCCGGCGAGGTGTCCGGCGGCATGCACGGCTCCAACCGCCTCGGCGGCAACTCCCTGTCCGACCTGCTGGTGTTCGGCAAGCGGGCGGGCGGCCACGCGGCCAGCTACGCCGACGGGTTGTCCGCCCGGCCGAAGGTGGCCGTGGACGCGGTCGAGGCAGCCGTGGAGACCGCGTTGGCCCCGTTGCAGCGGGACACCGGCGAGAGCCCGTACACCCTTCAGCAGGACCTCCAGGCGGTGATGGGAGACCTGGTGGGCATCATCCGGCGCGAGGGCGAGCTGGCCGACGCGCTGGTGCGGCTCGCGGAGCTGCGCGAGCGGGTGGCCAAGGTCAGCGCCGCCGGCGGTCGCCGCTACAACCCGGGCTGGCACCTCGCCCTGGACCTGCGCAACATGCTTGTCGTCTCGGAGTGCACCGCGAAGGCGGCGCTGGAGCGGCAGGAGTCGCGGGGTGGGCACACCCGCGAGGACTATCCGACGATGGAGCCGAAGTGGCGGCAGGTGAACCTCGTCTGTTCCCTGGACGGCGACGCCGTACGGCTCACCCATAAGCCGTTGCCGAAGATGCGGCCGGAGCTGATCGGCCTCTTCGACCGGGCGGAGCTGGCCAAGTACCTCACCGACGAGGAGCTCACCGACTTCGACGCTCTCGTCTCCGACGCTGGAGAGGCGGACAACCGATGAGCGAGAAGCGTCAGTTCCGGATCTGGCGGGGTGACGAGACCGGCGGCGACCTGCAGGACTACATGGTCGAGGTGAACGAGGGCGAGGTCGTCCTCGACGTCATCCACCGCCTCCAGGCCACGGATGCGCCCGACCTGGCCTGCCGATGGAACTGCAAGGCCGGCAAGTGCGGCTCCTGCTCGATGGAGATCAACGGCAAGCCGCGACTGGGCTGCATGACCCGGATGTCGACCTTCGGTGACGAGGAGACCGTGACGGTCACGCCGCTGCGGACCTTCCCCGTCATCCGGGACCTGGTCACCGACGTCTCGTTCAACTACGAGAAGGCACGGGAGACCCCGGCGTTCGCCCCTCCGGCGGACGTCGCCCCGGGCGACTACCGGATGCAGCAGGTCGACGTGGAGCGCTCGCAGGAGTTCCGCAAGTGCATCGAGTGCTTCCTGTGCCAGAACGTCTGCCACGTGATCCGCGACCACGAGGAGAACAAGCAGGCGTTCTCCGGTCCGCGGTACTTCATCCGGGCGGCCGAGCTGGACATGCACCCGCTGGACGCCCGGACCGACCGCAAGGAGTACGCCCAGGCCGAACAGGGCCTTGGTTTCTGCAACATCACCAAGTGCTGCACCGAGGTCTGCCCCGAGCACATCAAGATCACTGACAACGGGATCATCCCCATGAAGGAACGCGTCGTCGACCGCAGGTACGATCCCCTTGTGTGGCTTGGTAGCAAGATCTTCCGTCGGGGCGAGACGCCCCAGACCAGCGTGACCACCGCCCGTCAGGGCTCGGCGAGCCTGCCGGGTACGAGCCGGGGCGGCGTGCACTCGCACGCTGGCGGCTCGCACGACCCGCAGGCCGAGGCGCAGGCGCAGAGCGGCGTCAACTGGCACCGCGAGGTCCCCCACCCGACCGCTCCGGCGGTCGACGACCGGGGCAAGCTGCCGCTGACGGAGCTCACCTTCGACCGGGCAGCCGCGCCGTCGCCGTTCGGCGACGACGTGACCTTCCCGCTGCCTCCGGAGCACCTGAACTTCGCCCACCCGGACCAGGACGACAAGCACTAGTCAGACCACCAGAGACGGGGGCTGTCGGCTTTGCCGACAGCCCCCGTCCCCGTCTCCCCCACCCTCTCCCCACCCCTGGGCCCGTTGATCATGAAGTTATTGCCCTGCCTACCGGCGTGTCATGGCAACAACTTCATGATCAACGGGATGGTGGAGGAGGGCGGGCGGGAGGGCGGGAGGGCGGGAGGGGGCGGGGTTAGGGGGTTTTTAGGTGGGGGCGTAGGGCTGCCACTATGGGGGCGTCGGCTGGGAGCCAGGTCACCGAGTCCAGCTCGTCGACGGTCAGCCAGCGCAGCGCCTGGTGCTCCAGCGCCTGCGGCTCGTCCCCGTGCAGCAGGCGGGCGGCGTACACCTTGAGCACCGAGCGGCCGTGGGCCATTCGGACGTTGCGGCCGACCCGACCGCCGATCTCGACGCGTACGGCCAGTTCCTCGGCGCACTCCCGGATCAGGGCCTCGGCCTCACCCTCCCCCGGCTCGACCTTTCCACCGGGGAACTCCCACATGCCGGCCACCTCCGGCGGAGCGGAGCGTGCGCAGGCGAGCACGCGTCCGTCCCGGATGATCGCCGCTCCCACGATCACTTTCAGGTCCCGTCGTTGGGCCTGCCCGCCACCATTAGCCCGTTCGGTCTGCACGGGCGTCCAGGGTGCCAGATCAATCGGCGGTTTGGGTACCGACACCGTCCGCTAGGTCAATAGAACACGGAAGTGTGGGCGTGGACACCCCCAGCGAGCGACGACAGACTAGGAGGCACCGACAAGACACGGGATGGCGACGATTTGGCCACAAGCCGGCAACGGCGCTTGGGGGGTGCGGTGATGCGCGTGCTGTTCAGCAGCAGAGCCAAGCACGACTACCTTTCCGACGCGTTGACCTTGCTAACTGGTTGGACGCGGGAAGGTGAACAGATCCGGCGGACGCTGGTGATCGACGATACCCAACACGCGGCCCTGACTGAACGGGTCAAGGTCGTGGCGGACGCTCTGCACCTGCGCCCCGAGATCAGCCGCCGGTCCGACAGCACCCTCATCCGGGTCGGGCACGGCAACGGCGAGCCTCTCACCGAGGGCGAGGTCCTGCTGGCCGCCCGCATCGAGGACGCCTACCGGGCGGTCACCGAGTCCTGACGAGCCACCCGGGCACGGTGGCGCCGGTTTCCTAACCTGGGTCGCATGGCGAACATCGCGTACGACCGCAAGGAGCAGGTCCAGCAGATCGAGAGCGGGCTTCTCGACGGCGAGCAGATCATCGCCGTCTACGACGCCGTCGGCACCGGCACCGGGTTCATCGGGCTGACCGACCGGCGCGTGATCATCCAGGACCGGTCCTTCGTCGGTAAGCGGTATGCGATCACCAGCATCCCGTACTCGAAGATCACCAGCGTGAGCGTGGTCAGCAACAAGTCCTGGGGTGGGTCGTTCTTCTCCACCGGCGCGATCGCGATCCACGTCGGCACCCACACGTACGAGGTGGAGTTCCGCGGCGCGCAGAAGAGCCACCACGTCCACAACGTGATCCTGCACCACATCTCCTGACGACCCTTCCGGCCGTGAGCCCGGCGGGCACGAGTGCCCTGCCGAGTTCACGGCGCCCGGATGTGTCTGATGGGGCGGGCTGTCAGCAAGCAGGGCCGGGGAAATCTCCGTTCACTGCACGAAGATGTTGACAGATGGTCGCATCTCGCCGCAGATGCGCAGAACGTCGTGAATCGGGTGGTCCTCGAACGCCTTCACCAGCGTGGTGTCCAGCACCTGGGTCTGGTGGTCGATCGCCGGGTAGGTGGTCTGGGTGAGCAGGTAGTCGAAGCGCGCCGCCCACTTGCGGGCGCCCAGCCGCGCGGTGGTCGAGCAGTTGTCCACCATGAACGAGACGCCCCGGGCGTACATGTACGCGTTGAGCGAGTCGGTGGCCTCGATCACCGATTCGTTGGCGATCTCCGAGTAGGGGTGGCCCATCTCGATGAACGTGTCGACCTGGCCCATCATGACGCCGCAGTACACGCCAGCGGTGAACGGGTCGAGCGGAACGTCGTCGTCGACACGGTTCTGCCGGGCGACCACGCCGACGCGCCACATGTCGGCCTGGTCGATCTTGCCCATCGGGAACTCGGAGAGGCGTTTGCCGGCCATGATGACGCTGCGGATCTCGTTGCCGGAGGCCACCTCGTCATAGATCTCGCGGGTCAGCTCCAGACCGACCGGGTAGGCCGCGGCGTACGCCTCCGCGAAGACTGCCCTGTCGTCGTCGTCGAGGTTGCGGTACAGCCCGATCAGGCCCTCCTTCGACACGGTCCGCGAGATCGGGCCGGTCACGCTGTCGACCGAGTCGCGGTACGCGTCGGTCTCGCTCCGCCCCTGCGCTCGGAAGCGCCGATAGAGGCTCTCCACGATGCCGTGCACCCCGCCGAGCAGGATGGACCGCTCGCCGGTGAGATCGGACAGGAACTCCGAGCGCAGCGTCGTCTTGAACGTGTACGGCGCGCCGACACCCACCGACCAGCCGATGGCCCGGTCAACGGCGCGCCCACTGGCGTCCTGCTCCACCGCGATGCTCGAGTTGATGCCCGCGCCGTTGGTCTGGCGCCCCTGCAGGTAGAGGGCACGAACCGAGGCGCCCATTCCCTTGGGACACATCGCGATGACGTCGACGCCCTCGGGGAATCTGCCGCCCTGCTGCTCGAGGTAGCCGAGCAGGAAGCCGTGCGACAGACCAAGGGTGGCGCCGGGCCGCAGGGCCGCAAAGATCTGCTCGTACAGGGCTGCCATCGCGGCGTCGGAGATGAGGAGCAGCACCATGTCGGAGGCGCGGATCACCTCGAACATCTCGCCGAGCGTGCCGTCGGCCTCGCTGAACCCGGCCGCGCGGGCCTTGTCGACCGAGGAAGAGCCGGCCCGGAGGCCGACCACGACCTTCAGGTCACCGCCAGCGAGCGAGTCCCGCAGGTTCTGCGCCTGCGCCGAGGCCTGCGGACCCCAGCCGATGACGCCGATCTGGTTGATGCCCTCGAATGCGCGCGGTAGCCGGTCGAACAGATGACGCCCGCCGACCACGATGGCCTCGCGGGTGCCGTTCAGGTCGATGTACCTCTTGTCGAAGACGTTCGTGTCGAAGTCGAGTCTGTGCGTGGTCACGTCGATCTGCCCCTGTCGTCGGTCCTTCATCCTCGACACTAAGGCGCGCCGTCTTGCCAGATAGTGGACTTCTTCTACCGCACTGCGAGACGGTGCAGCTAGCGGCCGGACGGTGACCCTCGGTTGCCTCCGTGCTGGCGGATGCAGTTGTGAGCGATATACCTCAGAGTCATATTCATACCTCTGAGGTATATCGCTCACCCGCACATCGACAGGGCGGGAGCCCGGCGGGCGTAAATGCCTTGCCGGGCTCGCGGCGTCTCTGGTGTCCTCGGTCGGTAGCCACGCGAAGGGAGCAGTGCCATGCCCAACACGACGAAGTCCCCCCGACCGAACGTCATCCGACTTGAGGAAACGAGGCTTCGTGAGCAGAACTGCTCTTCCCAGGACGCGCGTCACTGAGCACAACCCCGGAGGCCGCTGATGTCGGTCTTCGACGATCCCGGCCTCTTCGGCCGGCTGTGGTCCGCCGGCTACGACAGCCCGGGCAACCCCGACCCGGCCCCCGCCGTCGACTTCCTGGCGGATCTGGCCGACGGTGGTCCGGTCCTGGAACTGGCGATCGGCACCGGCCGGGTCGCGCTGCCACTGGCCGAGCGCGGCCTCAGCGTGCACGGCATCGAGGCGTCCGAGGAGATGCTGGCGCAGATGCGGGCCAAGCCCGGCGGCGACCAGATCCCCGCGGTCGTCGGTGACATGGCGGACGTGGGCGTGCAAGGCCCGTTCCGCCTGGCGTACCTGGTCTTCAACACGCTGTTCAACCTGGTGGACGCCGAGCGGCAGGCGGACTGCTTCCGCAACGTCGCCCGGGTGTTGTCGCCCGGCGGGGCGTTCGTCATCGAGGCGTTCGTCCCCGACCCGCGCAGCTTCGATGCGGACGAGCAGGTGCAGGTCCGCGAGGTGACCGAGGACTCCGCGACGATCCGACTGCACCGGTACGACCGGCCGGCGCAGCGGTTCATCCGGCAGACCATCACCTTCGACGGCAACGGTGTGCACCTGAAACCGTTCGCCATGCGGTACGCCTGGCCGCACCAGATCGACGAGATGGCGCAGCAGGCGGGGCTGCGGCTCACCGAGCGGTACGCCGACTGGCACCGGCGGCCGTTCACGGCGGACAGCCCGTCACACATCTCCGTCTACCGGGCGGAGTAGCGACGGTCGACTCGGGTTCCGCGCCTCCAGACGTGACCGCGGAACCCGAGTCGATTCCGGTCCCGGCAACCTGACCGCTTCCGCGCTGCGCTGAATCTGCTGACAGCAGTCTCCACTGGTCGTCGGCAGCGATGTCAGATCGACTGTGGTCATGCCACGATTTCCGCGCACCTCGCTGTACTGGCCGGTGGTCACCCATCCCCTGCTGCGGCGCGTACTGCCCGGGCTGGCCGTCTCCGCGCTCGGCGACGGCATGGCGGTGGTCGCGGTGACCTGGCTGGCCATCCAGCTCGCACCGACCGGTCAGCGCGGTCTCTGGATCGCGGTCGCCGTGGCCGCGTACACCCTGCCCAGCGCTGTCGGAACGGTGGTTTTCGGTCGGCTGCTGCGCGGACGCAGTGGTGCCCAACTCGCCGGGTGGGACGCGATCCTGCGGGCCGCCGCGCTCGCCGCGATCCCGATCGCCCACCTGACCGGCACACTGACGATCGGGCTGTACGTCGTCCTGCTCGCCGCGTCCGCCCTCCTGCACTCGTGGGGTTCGGCCGGGCGGTTCACCCTGATCGCCGAACTGCTGCCCCAGCGACACCATCTGCCGGCGAACGCGGTGCTCACCACCATCTCCGGCTTTGCCACCATCGTCGGCCCACCGCTGGCGGGCATCCTCATCGGATGGGTGGGGCCGGTGTGGGTCATCGCCGTCGACGCCGCCACCTTCGCCGTGCTTGCGCTCACCTATCGGCTCGCGCTACCCAGCACCGGGACGATCCATCGGTACGACCGCAGCGCCTCCCGTACCGCAGGGTTCGCGCTCATCCGCCGTCAGCCCGCACTGCTGGGCCTGCTGGTGCTGAGCGTCGCGTTCTTCTTCCTGTTCGGTCCGGTGTACGTCGCCATGCCGCTGCACCTCACCGACGACCTGCGGGCGTCCGCGACGCTGCTCGGCGCGTACTACACCGCCTTCGGCGTCGGCGGCCTCGTCGGCGGTGTGGTGGCCGGGCATCTCCGTCACTGGCCGCTACGGGCAACCACCATCGGCATCGTCATCGGGTTCGGCGTCGCCATGCTGCCCCTCGGCCTGGGCACGCCCGTCGGCGTGTCCCTGCCGGCCTTCGCCCTGGCGGGTCTGATCTGGGCGCCGTACATGTCCACGTCGATGGCACTGTTCCAGCGCAGCGCGTCGACCGAGCAGCTCCCGGCGGTGCTCGCCGCGAACGGCGCCGTGCTCGTGCTCGCGGTGCCTCTGGGCACCATGCTCGGCGGCCCGCTGGTCGGTGTCATCGGTCCCCGCCCGACGCTGCTCCTCTGCGGTATGGCGATCCTGGTGCTCGGGCTGGTCGCGGCAGGGTTCGTCACGCTGCGACGGCATACACCAGGTCCCGTCAGAGTGCCGCGCCGGTCCAGCTCGCGACCCTGGCGCTCACAAGGCGAGCGCGAGGCCGAGGCCGATCAGCACTGACGCGGCGGCGCCCGTCGCGAAGACCCGCCTGCTCCGAGGCGGCATTCCCCACGTGTTGTCCAAGAACGGCACGCGCTGGCCGCTGATCCTGCCGCGCAGCCACCTCGCGGTGAGGAACAGCAACGTCCAGACCATGGCGGCACCGAACGCACCGACCAGGCCGGAGGCCAGCGCTTCGCCAACCGGGGTGTGCGCGGCCAGCCGATAGGCGTCCGAGGAACGCCGGTCCTTGCGGAGGATGGTGGGAACCTGGCCCGCCAGCACGAGGCCAGACAGCGCTATCGGGGTGAGCCAGGGCTGCCGCATCGGCGGCGCCTCGAGCCGTGCCGAGTCCGCAAAGAGGAAGAGGATGAACGACCCGAATGGCAGCCAACTCAGCACGACGACCAGCGGCAGCCAAGCGCCGGACATGACATCGACCAGCATGACCATCAGGTCGTCACCGACGAGCATGCCGGCACCGAAGATCGCGAACCACAGCACCAGGTAGGCGAAGCCGAACCGTCGTAGATCCGGAGGCGTCACGGTCGTGGAGTGTATTCAGCAGCGGTGACACGTCAGCCGCAGGCTGCGGTCGTCGATCCGGCGAAAGGTCGCCGGATCGAGGGCCCCGACGGCGGCTGCCGGCGTCCGTCAGAGTCGGCGGGCGCGAAGGACGCCGGTCAGCATGGGCAGGGTGAAGTCTCCCTCGGCGGTCTCTGCCCGGGTGGCCAGGAACTCGCGGATTCGGTCGAGCGTGGCCGTCCGCTCCGGTTCCGGCATGACCAGCAACCCGGCCCGGGTGGCGAGCGTCGCGACCAGGGAGTCGGCGCTCCGGCGCTGCCCGTGGAGAAACTCGGCCTGCTCTGGCGTACCGAACCGCTCGGCAGTCCCGTTGCCCGGCCTGAGCAGGCCTGCCGTCGCCGCGCGCCAACTGCTCCAGGTGTCACGCGGACCGATGGCCGCGCTCCCGCTGACCCCTTCGAGGGCGGCCACCCAGTCCACCCGGTCGTCCATCACGTTCCACAATCCGGCCAGGATGCCGCCGGGCGTCAGGACCCGGGCGATCTCCGGCCCCGCGACGGCCATGTCGAACCAGTGCAGGGCGTTGCCGGCCAGCACCGCGTCGACGGACGCGTCCGGCAGGGGGATCGCCTCCGCGCTACCCGAGAGGGCCCGCACGGTCGGCAGCTCTCGGCGTAGCTGGGCGAGCATCGCCGGGTCAGGTTCCACCGCCACGACGTCGACGCCGAGCGCCACCAACGTGGCGGCCAGCTTGCCCGTGCCCGCACCGAGGTCGAGCACTCGCGAGCCCGGAGCGACCTCGACCGCCCACCGCGCGGCGGCCTGCGCGTAGTCCGGGCGATGCCGGGCGTACGCGGCCGCCGCCGAACCGAACGACGAGCTGAGCACCACCGTCGTCACCGCCCCTCTGCCTGTCGGTGTCCACATCATCGCGCAGCGGGAGATTTCGCGCCGTCCTCGCCGGACCTGGCGTCCTTGGCCGGTGCCGCCGCTGCTGACCGAGGACGAGTACAAGGCGACCATGGGCCCGAACCCGACCCGCGTGGGGCCGGAGGCGTGAAGTTGCGCCCCGACGCGCCACACGCCGAAGCTGAATTCACCTCTAGCTGTACTCAGCCTGCGTCGAGGTCATGCTGGCCTCAGCGTGCCGGACCCCACCGTTACTCAATGCTACGGTGACGCCATGTCTGCGGTGCCCGAGTGGATGCGACCGCCCCGCCTTGAGGGATGGTTTGCCGATGACCTCGATCATCTCGCCGAGGCCCCCCGTCACACCGAGCTGATCGACGGAGCACTCGTCTTCATGATGTCTCCCCAGCGGGCCTGGCACAGTCGAGTCGTCTCCGCCTTGTTGTTCGCCCTCGCGAAGCAGGCGCCAGCGGGCGTCGAGGTCGAACGGGAGATGACCATCCGACTCGACCCGCGGAACCGTCCCGAGCCGGACCTCCTTGCCACGAAGGCGCCCTACTACGACCCCGATCGTACGTTCTACACGCCGGATCAGGTGCTGTTGGTCGTCGAGGTGGTCTCGCCGGAGTCGGCTCACCGTGACCGGACGGTGAAGCTGCGAAAGTACGCGGAGACGGGCATCGCAAACTACTGGCGGGTCGAGGAGGAGGAGGGTGCGCCGGTGATCCACACCTACGAGCTGGACGGGCCGACCCAGTTGTACGCGCCGACGGGGATCCACCGCCACGAGCTACGCCTCACGAGACCATTCGCGATCACGATTGACCTCGACAGGCTGGTACCCGGCCGCAAGGGATGACCCGAGCAGCGGCCCTGAGGGTGGGGCGAAAGGACCCGCACTACACGTTGAAGCGGAACTCCACCACGTCGCCGTCCTGCATGACGTACTCCTTGCCCTCGATGCGGACCTTGCCCGCCGCCTTGGCCGCCGCCATCGAACCGTGCTCGACCAGGTCTTTGTAGGAGACCACCTCGGCCTTGATGAAGCCGCGCTGGAAGTCGCTGTGGATGACACCCGCGGCCTCCGGCGCGGTCGCGCCGGTCGGGACGGTCCAGGCTCGTGCTTCCTTCGGGCCGGCCGTGAGGTACGTCTGAAGCCCGAGCGTGCGGAAGCCGACGCGGACGAGCTGGTTGAGGCCGGGCTCGTTCTGCCCGATCGACTCCAGCAGCTCGCGGGCCTCCTCCTCGGGCAGGTCCACCAGCTCGGATTCGATCTTGGCGTCCATGAAGACGGCCTCGGCGGGGGCGACCAGGGCACGCAGCTCGTCGAGGAACGCCTCGTTGGCCAGCTCGGCCTCGTCGACGTTGAAGACGTACAGGAAGGGCTTGGTGGTGAGCAGGTGCAGCTCGCGCAGGTGCTCCAGCTCGATCTTCGCGGCGGCGGCCCCGGAGTAGAGGGTGGTGCCGCCGTCGAGCACCTCGATCGCGGCCTTCGCGGCGGCGACCGCCGCAGCCCGGTCCTTGCGGAGCTTGGCCTCCTTCTCCAACCGGGGCAGCGCCTTGTCCAGGGTCTGCAGGTCGGCGAGGATCAGCTCGGTGTTGATCGTCTCGATGTCGTCGGCCGGCGAGACCTTACCGTCGACGTGCACCACGTTCGGGTCGGAGAAGGCCCGGACGACCTGGCAGATCGCGGAGGCGTCGCGGATGTTGGCCAGGAAGGCGTTGCCCCGACCCTGTCCCTTCGACGCGCCGCGCACCAGGCCGGCGATGTCGACGAACGACACCGGCGCCGGCAGCACCTTCTGCGAGGAGAAGATCTCGGCCAGCTTGCCCAGCCGCTCGTCGGGCAGCCCGACCACGCCGACGTTGGGCTCGATGGTGGCGAACGGGTAGTTCGCCGCCAGCACGTCGTTCTTGGTCAACGCGTTGAAAAGCGTGCTCTTGCCGACGTTGGGCAGGCCGACGATCCCGATGGTGAGACTCACGACGAGCCAGCTTACGCCGGTGCCGAGCGCGCCGGTCCACGCGGCTCCGATTCGACCGGGCCGCGTGCTGCCCCTGGTCGCGCGTCGGCGGGTCCCGGCGCTGGAATCCCGTTGCTACCCTCTCGATGTCACGTGCGACGTTAGGGGGCGTTGTGGACCAGGTGACGGAGTTCGACCGGCTTTTCCAGCAGACCCGACAGGCATTGGCGTCGATGCGTTCGACCGGTCAGGTTCCCGACGGCCTGGACGTCGAGCCGGCGCGGGGCACCGGGTCCGCGGCGGGCGGCCAGATCGAGGTCGTGGCGGTCGGTCAGCGCGTCGAGTCGGTGACGGTGGACCCCCGCGCTCTGCGGATGGGCACCGAGATGCTCGGCGAACAGATCACCCTGGCGGTCAACGCGGCGTTGGACGACCTGCGCCTCGCGGCCGGTGATCCCGGCGACGCGCCAGAGGTCGACCCGGTGGCGCTGGGCCAGCAGCTCGACGAATTGCAGAACGAGTCGGTGCGCAGCATGGCGGCGATGACCGATGCGCTCACCGACGCGGTGCGGCGCATCCAGCAGGCAGCGAGGTGATGTCATGCCCGAGGACCTCCAGGTGCATCCGCCCGCGCTGCGGCAGGGCGGCGGCCACCTGACGACGGTCGCCGAGCAGCTCGCCGCGCAGTGGGAGGCGCTGCGCGCGCGGACGGCCTCGATGGGCGACATCTTCGGCGACGACGACGTGGGCGGCCTGATCGGCATGTCGTACCAGGCGGCCGAGGAGATCGCGGCGGAGTGCCTCGGGTCGGTCGTCGACGGGCTGCGCGGCTTCGGTGACGGGTTGGGCCTGATGGCCGACCAGTACGACCTGGTCGAGCAGGACAACGACGCCCAGTTCACGACGATGAGCTGGTAGGCGGGTCGATGGGGATCATGCTGCCCGGCGAGCTCGCCGGCCTGCTCAACGAGCTGGGCTACACCTGGCCCAAGTCGGACGAGACGAAGATGTTCGAGCTCGGCCAGATGTGGATGGAGATGGCCGACTCGCTGCACAACGCGGCAGCGGAGGGTACGGCGGCCGCGCAGCGGGTGCTGACCGGCAACCAGGGCGATGCGTTGACCGCGTTCCAGGAGCGCTGGGAGGCCAGCGGTTCGGCCATGTCGGTGCTGCGGGACGGCGGCACCGGCGCGCAGATGGTGGCGGCGACGCTCTTCGTGTGCGCGCTGATCGTCCTCGCCCTGAAGATCAACGTCATCGTCCAGCTGATCATCCTGCTGGTGCAGATCATCCAGGCTCTCGCGACGGCCGCCCCGACGTTCGGCGCCTCCCTGCTGGAGATCCCCGTCTTCAAGAAGCTCACCGACATCGTCCTGAACATGCTGATCGACCAGGCCATCGGGGTGGTCCTGGGATGACCTCTCCCCTGCCCGAGCTGTACATCGGCGTCGACGTGGAGGCGGACGGGCCGATCCCCGGGCCGTACAGCATGATCTCGCTGGGCATGGCCGTGGCCGGTCGTCCGGACCTGACCTTCTACACCGAGCTGCGTCCCATCTCCGACGAGTTCGTGCCGGCCGCGCTGGCCGTGTCGGGCCTGGACCGGGACCGGCTGCTCCGCGAGGCGCCCACCGCGCCGGACGCGATGGCAGCGGCGGCCGCCTGGGTCAACGGGCTGCGCCGGATCGGCCGCCCGGTCTTCCTCGCCGCGCCCGCCGTCTGGGACGGCATGTTCGTCCACTGGTACTTCGTACGCTTCGTCGGCCACAGCCCGTTCGGCGCCACCGGCTCCGGCGTCGACCTGCGCAGCTACTGGATGGGGCTGACCGGCAGCGAGTGGGTCCAGACCCGCAAGGGCAAGATCAAGCACGAGCTGGGTCTGCACGACGTGCCGCACACCCACCACGCCGGCGAGGACGCCGCCGAACTGGCCCAGGTCTTCGACGCCGTGCTGCGCCGCCGGCAGTCGGGTGAGACGGCATGACCGGACGGCGGGACCTGCCCGACGGGGCCACGACGGCCGCCCGGGGCATCGTGGCGCAGGCCGCCCGGAGCATGATGCGGCGGGCCGACGACGTGGCGGGCGAGACGGCCGAGGCGGCGACCACCCGGGCCGCCCGGCGGATCCCGCAGGGCTTCACCGAACGGCAGTGGACCCGGTTCGCCCGAGGCGCCCGGCAGACCCAGCGGCAGGCCGGTCTTCCGGACGGCGACCTGGTCGCTCACGGCAGCCGCGTACGCGGCACCGCCCGCCCGGACTCCGACATCGACGTGGCGCTCATCGTCGACGACAAGACCTTCTTCGACCTGGCCGAGCGCTCCCTGTCCCGGGCACCGGACGGGACCCGGCTGCGCAAGACGATGCTGCGCCGCATCAACGAGAACGGTCAGCTCGCCAGCTTCGACCTGGGCACCGACTTCACCCATCTGCGTCGCGAACTCATGGACACGCACGTGCCGCACAAGGTGCAGTTCTCCGTGCTGCGCCGGGGCGGCAAGTTCGACAACGGCCCGTTCCTCCCGCTCGATTGAGCGGTCCGGCATCTGGCAAGGTGGCACACGTGCAGACGACGTTGCAGTTCCTCATCATGGTCGACGGACCGCTGACGGCGGCGGAGCTGCTCGACCTGATCCGCACCCGGCTGCCCGACGCGGTGCCGTACCGACGGGACTCGGTGGACGTGCGGGGCAACCTGCTGGAGATCAACCCCAACGAGGACGCCGACCCACGGCTCGCCGCCACCGACGAGGACGACTACCTCTACTTCCGGTGGCGGGTGGAGCTGACCCCGATGGACAGGGCGGTCGACGAGGCGCACCAGATCGCCCTCGCCCGGGAGCTGCTGCGATCCATCGAGGGGCCGCAGGTGCGGGCGACCGTGTGCGCCGCGTTCGAGGACCGGGTCTGACCGACCCTCAACGAAGCAGGCGGGGCGCGATGACCGCCTCCCGCACACTGCCGTCCGCGCTGCGACTCACCTCGTACGCCGAGACGCCCTCGCGGTCGGCGACCGCCTCGACGAGCCGGGCCCCCCGGTAGACCAGGCCGACCCCGTCGTCGGTGCAGTGGCTGGTCGGTAGGGTCCCGTCGCCGACCAGCCCGTGCATCAACGGTCGGCGCTGGGCCTCGCTGTCGTAGTGCACGCCGTTGCCGTACGGCAACCAGCCCAACGCCTCGGTGTAGCCCCGCAGGCGGGGGCCGAAGCTGTCGGTGGCACCGCCCACGTGCCAGCAGATCGAACCGGCCGAGACGCCCGCCAACACCACCCCGGCCTGCCAGCACTCGTGCAGGATCTCGTCGAGCCCGTGCACCCGCCAGACCGCGACGAGGTTGGCGACGCTGCCGCCGCCCACCCAGATCACGTCCTGGGCGAGCAGGTGGGCGCGGACGTCGTCGACATTCGGCATCGGGAACAGCGCGAGGTGGGACAGGCGGAACCGCGTGTCGGCGAACGCTCCGTAGACGGCCGCGAACGAGGTGGGCTGGTCGCCGACGGCCTGCCCGAGGTAGCAGATCCGCGGCTGTGGCCCGGCCTCGGCCAATTCGGCGGCCAACTCGAAGATCGGGCCGGGACGCAGATCGGCGGGCCCTCGGTCACCTCGGAAGAAGCCCATGCTGGTGGCGAGGATGGTGGGTTCACTGGCGGGCATGGGAGATCCTTCCGTCGGCGCGGTACGCCGTACCATCCTGCCGCGCTCAGCCGGCCCGGCGCTGGCGGGGAATGTGGGCGGGCTGCCCGCTGGTCGGGTCGGCGGTGCTCGGCGCGCCGGGAGAGATCGTCTGCGCGTCGGGCCGGCACCTCGCCGCGCTGGCTCCGGCGCGAGGCTCGACCTCCCCGGGAGGCAGTTCGTCGAACGGCCGCTCGGTCGCGGGCAGTTGAGCGGCAGCGGCGCGGGGCAGGGTGAACCGGTCCGCTGCCGCCGGGCCGGCGGAGACCGACTCGCGCAGCATCCAGCGCACCTCGTCGGCCGTCCAGCCGAGCCCCGGACGGGCGGCGATCTCACCGATGAGCCGCCGGCCGACTGTCGTGTCGTCGTCGTAGAAGCGCATGCACCAGTGATGCGTCCACATGCCGAGCGCGCGCAGGCCCGCGTCGTCGAGCGACCGGACCAGCCGACCGCAGGCGGTGTCGACGAACGGCTCCGCCTCGTCGGCGGACCGGTCCCGCTCGATGGCGCCCACGGCGGCCGGCGCGACGGCCCGCATCCGGCGGTAGAAGGACTGCGCCACCGCGCGGGGCAACGGAGGGAACGAGCCCTGTGTCGACGCCGCCACCCGACCCGCAACGCTCATCATCGCCGCCCCCCTTCTTGAGTTGGTGGCGCGACGCTACCCGGCGGGACCGACACTTCCGGGCGGAAATCCCCCACCCTGCCCTCTTTCCCCTGGTGATCAAGAGGTTCGCGTCATGCGGCAGGGTGTGTCGTGACGCAAACCTCTTGATCACCGCACGCGGAGTGGGAGGTGGGCTGTCAGGTCCGAATCCCGCCAGCCGAGGGCTCTGCCGGCGGGGCATCATCGGTGATGTGGAGATGGACTTCGAGCGGTGCTACCGGGCGGTGGACAGTCGTGACCAGCGGTTCGACGGCTGGTTCTACACCGGTGTGACGTCGACGGGGATCTACTGCCGGCCGTCCTGCCCGGCGGTCACCCCCAAGCGGCAGAACGTCCGGTTCTTTCCGTCGGCCGCCGCCGCACAGGGCGCCGGGTTGCGTGCCTGCCGCCGCTGCCGCCCGGACGCCGCGCCCGGCTCGCCCCAGTGGGACGTCCGCGCCGACGTGGTGGGCCGGGCGATGCGGCTGATCGCCGACGGGGTGGTCGACCGGGACGGCGTACCGGGGCTGGCCGCCCGCCTCGGCTACACCGAGCGGCACCTGCACCGGATGCTGCGCGCCGAGATGGGTGCCGGACCACTCGCGCTGGCCCGTGCACAGCGCGCACAGACCGCCCGGATCCTGATCGAGACGACGGGCCTGGGAATGGCCGAGATCGCGTTCGCCGCCGGCTTCGGCAGCGTGCGGCAGTTCAACGACACGGTCCGCGAGGTGTACGCGACCGCTCCCTCCGAGCTGCGGACGGCTCGCGGCCGACACCTGGCGGCGGTCGGGGCGGGGACGATCACGCTCCGGCTGGCGTACCGTCCGCCGTTGCACGCCCGCGCTCTGCTGGACTTCCTCGCGGTGCGCGCGCTGCCCGGTGTGGAGGAGGTACGCGACGGGACGTACCACCGGGGGTTGCGGTTGCCGCACGGCCCCGGCCAGGTGGCCCTGACCCCGGCGGACGGGCACGTCTCGGCGACGCTGCGCCTGACCGACCTCCGCGACCTGGCGCCGGCGGTGGCCCGCTGCCGCCGGCTTCTCGACCTGGACGCGGACCCGGAGGCCGTCGACGCCACGCTGGCGGCGGACCCGGCCCTGGCTCCGGCGGTGGCCGCCGAGCCCGGCATCCGCGTCCCCCGTGCGGTGGACGGCTTCGAGATGGCCGTACGCGCGATCGTGGGCCAGCAGGTCTCGGTGGGTTCCGCCCGCACCACACTGACCCGCCTCCTGGCCAACCGTGTCGATCATGAAGTTGTTGCCCCCGAGGACGGCGTGTCGCGACAACAACTTCATGATCAACGCAGCGACCTGCGGGGGTTTCTCACGCCGGAGGAGGTCTTGGGGGTGCCGGAGGGCGCTTTCGGGATGCCGGTGCGGCGGCGGGAGACCATTCTCGGGCTTGCCCGCGCCGTCCTGGACGGCACTGTGGACCTGGCGCCGGGCGGGGACCGGGAGGAGACCGTGCGGCGGCTACTCGCGTTGCCCGGCATCGGCCCGTGGACCGCCAGCTACCTCGCCATGCGGGCCCTCGGCGACCCGGACGTCCTCCTCGACACCGACCTCGCGATCCGCCGGGGCGCAGCAGCGCTCGGCCTGCCCGAGGACACCCTCCACGCGCACGCCGAACGGTGGCGCCCCTGGCGGTCCTACGCCACGATCAGACTCTGGAGAGCGGCATGAACATCGACAGCACCGTACTGACCACTCCGACCGGCCCACTCAGCATCCTCGCCGACAGCGACGGTCAGGTCCTGGCGGCCGGTTTCACCCCGGACGCCGAGGCTCTGCTGCCCCTGATCCACCCGACCCTGCGGGCGTCGGTACGGCAACGCGCCGACCTCGGACCGACCACCGGGGCCGTCCGGTCCTACCTGGACGGGGACCTCACCGCCATCGACACGGTCCCGGTACGGCAGCACACCGGCGGCGAGTTCATGGCGCACGCCTGGCAGGTGCTGCGGGACGTCCCGCCGGGCGCCCCGGTCACCTACACGGCATACGCGACGCTGGCCGGCCGGCCACCGGCGGTGCGGGCCGCGGCGGCCGCCTGCGCGCGCAACGCGGCGGCGCTCTTCGTGCCCTGCCACCGGGTGCTGCGGACCGACGGGAGCCTCGGCGGCTACCGCTGGGGGCTGGACGTGAAGAAGTGGCTTCTCGGTCATGAGCGGCGGTTGACGGCAAGCTGACAACTACACGGGCACCCAATGACGCTACCGTCGGGTAGTGCCTGTGGAGAGCGACGGCGACCGGGCCGCCCGGGTCGCCGCGGGCCGCCACCCCGTGCACAACCTCTGGCGGCTACGCCGCTACCTGCGCCCGTACTCCACCGAGTTCGCCTGGTTGCTGGTCGCCGGGCTGGCCGGCACGGCCGCCGGGATCGCCGTACCCCTGGTGGTGCAGCGGGTGGTGGACGGGCCGGTGGCCCGCCACGACCCCGCCGGTCTGCTCCAGCTCGGCGGCCTGGCGCTGCTGCTCGGCGTGGTCGAGGCGGTGCTCATCTTCATCCGCCGGTGGGTGCAGTCGTCCTCGGCGGTCGGGATGGAGGCCGCGCTACGCGCCGACGTCTACGCGCACCTGCAGCGGCTGCCGGCCAGTTTCCACGACCGCTGGCAGTCCGGCCAACTGCTCTCCCGGATCACCAGCGACCTGTCGGTGATCCGCCGGTTCCTGTCGTTCGGTGTCTTCTTCCTGGTGCTCAACCTGACCACCTACGTGGTGGTGGTGCTGCTGCTGATCCACCTGCACGCGGCACTCGGGCTGCTGGTCGCGGCCAGCGCGGTGCCCCTGCTGCTGATCACCCGCCGGTTCGGCCGGCACTACCACACCGCGTCCCGACGGATGCAGGACCAGCAGGGCGATGTGGCGACGCTTGTCGAGGAGACCGCGCACGGCCTGCGCACCATGAAGGCGTACGGGCGGGGGCCGGAGCTGGCCGCCCGCTTCGCCGACGGGGCCCGCACGCTGCACGACACCGGCGTGGGCAAGGGTCGACTCCTGGCGAACACTGCGGCGCTGCTCGACCTGGTGCCCAACCTGACTCTGGGCGTGGTGCTGGTGGCCGGGGCGGCCGCCGCCGCGCGCGGGGTGCTCACCATCGGCGAGCTGGTGGCGTTCGCCAGCCTCCAACTGATGCTCATCTGGCCGGTGCAGTCACTGGGCTGGATCATCGCCAACGGCCAGGAGGCGGCCACCGCCGCGGACCGTGTCCAGGAGGTGCTGGACACTCCGCCGCAGATCGTGGACGCTCCCGACGCGCTCGCGTTGACCCGCGACGCGGTGCAGGGCCGGCTCCGCTTCGAGCGGGTCGCCTTCCGCTACCCCGGCGCCGCGACGGGCGTCCTGCACGAGATCGACCTGACCATCGAGCCGGGTGAGACGCTCGCCCTGGTCGGGGCCACCGGCTGCGGCAAGAGCACGCTGCTCTCCCTGGTGCCCCGACTGCACGAGGTGACCGGCGGCCGGATCACCCTCGATGGGCACGACCTGCGCGAACTGCGGCTGGCCTCGCTGCGCCGACTGGTCGGGGTGGCGTTCGAGGAGCCCACCCTCTTCTCCATGTCGGTGTGGGAGAACCTCACCCTGGGCCACCCGGACGCCGACGACGACGAGGTCCGCGCGGCCCTCGCGCTGGCGCAGGCCGACTTCGCGTACGACCTGCCGTGGGGTCTGGCAACCCGGGTGGGTGAGCAGGGGTTGTCCCTCTCCGGCGGTCAGCGGCAGCGGCTGGCGCTGGCGCGGGCGGTGCTCGGTCGCCCAGCGCTGCTGGTGCTCGACGACCCGCTGTCCGCCCTCGACGTGCACACCGAGGCGCTGGTCGAGGCGGCGCTGCGCCAGGTGCTGCGTGCCAGCACCGCGCTCCTGGTGGTGCACCGGCCGTCGACGATCGCGCTGGCCGACCGTGTGGCCCTGCTCGACGGTGGACGGATCACCGCGATCGGCCGGCACTCGGAACTGCTCGCCAACGTGCCCGCCTACCGCGCGTTGCTCGCCGCCGAGCCAGCACCGGCACGACCGACATCTGCCGGCGCCGCGGAACCACCCCCCGCGCAACCGGCTCCCCCGCAATCGGCCGCTGCTCCATCGGCCGCCGCCCGCGCGGGCGGTACCGAACCCGGGCGCACCGGGCCGACGGGGTCTGGCGCGTCCGCATCGGACGGCTGGGGGTTGGTGCGCTCGTGACCTCCCCGGAGCAGGTCGACCCGCCTCCCGAGAAGGAGCCGGAGCTGACCCGCTGGCGGGGAACGGCCACCGACCCGGAGGCCGACCGAAGTCGGGCCGAGGAGAGCACCCCGGAGGCGGTCGCCCGGCTGCGCCGGCACAGCCGGGCCCTGCTGGCCGACCTGCTGCGCCCGCACCGGGGGCGACTCGCCGCGGCGGTCGGCCTGCTGCTGGCGCAGAACGCCGCCGCGATGGCCGGCCCCTACCTGGTGATGGTCGGCATCGACCGGGCCATCGCCCCGCTGCGCGCCGGAGACCCCACCGGACTTGTCGCCGTCGCCGGGGCGTTCGGCGTCGCCACCGTGACGGAGTACGCGGCCCGTCGCGGCTTCCTCACCCTCTCCGCCCGCATCGGCCAGGCCGTCCTGCTGGACCTGCGGCAGCGGGTGTTCGGGCACTTCCTGCGACTGTCCGTGGGCTTTCACGAGCGGTACACGTCGGGCCGGATGGTGTCCCGCCTGACCAGCGACCTGGACTCCATCGCCGAGCTGGTCGACGGCGGGATCGACAGCCTGGTGCTGGCCGCGCTGTCGATCCTGTCGGTGGCCGCCATCCTGCTCTGGCTGGACCTGCCGTTGGCCGCGGTGACGCTGCTCGCGTTCCCGTTCCTGTTCTGGCTCTCGCGTTGGTTCGCACGGGCGTCGGCCACCGCCTACCGGCGGACCAGGGAAGCCGTCGCGCTGGTCATCGTGCACTTCGTCGAATCGATGCGGGGTATCCGCGCGGTGCAGACGTTCCGCCGGGAGCCCCGCAACCAGCGGATCTTCGTGACGCTCGGGGACGACTACCGGCGCGCCAGCCTGGACGCGTTCCGGCTGATCGCCACGTACTCGCCGGCGATCAAGTTGGTCGGCAACGTGACCGTCGCGGTCGTGCTCTGCTACGGCGGATGGCGGGTGCTCGGCGGGCGGACCGAGGTGGGGGTGCTCGCCGCGTTCCTGCTCTACCTACGGCGCTTCTTCGAGCCGATGCAGGAGCTGAGCCAGTTCTACAACTCGTTGCAGTCGGCGACGGCGGCGCTGGAGAAGCTGGCCGGGGTGCTCGACGAGCGGCCCTCCGTCGCCGAACCGGCCCGGCCGGTGCCGCTGCCCCGCGGTCCCGGTCACGGCGAGCTGACCTTCCGGGACGTCTCGTTCGGCTACCGTGCCGACACGCCCATCCTCGCCGGGCTGGACCTGCGGGTGCCGGCCGGGCAGACGGTCGCGCTGATCGGGCCGACCGGGGCGGGCAAGTCGACGATCGCCAAGCTGGTGGCCCGGTTCCACGACCCGGACACCGGCACGGTCCTGCTGGACGGGATCGACCTGCGCGCGGTGTGCGACGCCGACCTGCGCCGCGCCGTGGTGCTCGTGACCCAGGAGAACCACCTGTTCAGCGGAACGGTGGCAGAGAACATCCGGTTCGGCCGGCCGGCTGCCGACGACGCCGAGGTGCGGGCCGCCGCACAGGCGATCGGCGCGCACGACTTCATCGCCGCGCTGCCCGACGGGTACGCCACGCAGGTGCACCGACGCGGCGGCCGGCTCTCCGCCGGGCAGCGGCAACTGGTCGCGTTCGCCCGGGCGTTCCTGGCCGACCCGACCGTGCTGATCCTCGACGAGGCGACGTCGTCGCTGGACGTGCCGACGGAACGGCTGGTGCAGCGGGCGCTCGGCACCATCCTGCGGGACCGGACGGCGCTGGTGATCGCACACCGCCTCTCCACTGTGGAAACCGCCGACCGGGTGCTCGTCGTCGACGGCGGGCAGGTCGTCGAGGACGGCCCGCCGGCCGTGCTGGTCGGGTCCGGCGGCCGGTACGCGGCCCTGCACCGACAGTGGCGCGACTCGCTCGTGTAGGACCGGCGATACGCAACTCCGTGGCCCGGCACCCTGCTGATGCCTACGATCGGCAGATGACCGATACGGCGAGGACGGCCCGCGCCGGCGTTCCCGAGCGTCCCAGTCTGGACGGGCTCGAGGACCGCTGGGCGCAGCGCTGGCAGGAGGAGGGCACGTACGCGTTCGACCGCTCGAAGGCGACCGTTCCGGGTCGCGGCGCGGCGGCAGACGCGCCGAGCCGGAATGGTCGTAGGAAGGACGTGTACTCCATCGACACCCCGCCGCCGACCGTATCGGGCGAGCTGCACATGGGGCACGTCTTCTCGTACACGCACACCGACACCGTCGCGCGCTACCAGCGGATGCGCGGCAAGGCGGTCTTCTACCCCATCGGCTGGGACGACAACGGGCTGCCCACCGAACGTCGCGTGCAGAACGTGTACGGGGTGCGCTGCGATCCGGCGTTGGCGTACGACCCGGTGTGGCGGCCCCCGGCCACCCCTGTCGACGACGCCGCGCGCCGCGATCCGACGCCGATCTCGCGGCGCAACTTCATCGAGTTGTGCGAGCGGCTGACGGTCGCCGACGAGCAGGTCTTCGAGGCCCTCTGGCGGCGGCTCGGGCTCTCGGTGGACTGGTCCCTGACGTACACGACGATCGGTCGGATGGCCCGCGCCACCAGCCAGCGGGCGTTCGTGCGCAACCTGCGCCGGGGTGAGGCGTACCAGGCGGAGGCGCCGACGCTGTGGGACGTCGGCTTCGCCACCGCGGTCGCCCAGGCCGAGTTGGAGGACCGGGAGCGCCCCGGCGCCTACCACCGGCTGCGGTTCGTCGGGCCCGGTGGGCGCGAGGTGCTCATCGACACCACCCGGCCGGAGCTGCTGCCGGCGTGCGTCGCGCTGGTCTGCCACCCCGACGACGAGCGGTACGCCGACCTGGTGGGCGCGACCGTGCGCAGCCCGCTGTTCGACGTCGAGGTGCCGGTGCGTGCCCATCCGCTCGCCGATCCCGCGAAGGGCACCGGCGTGGCGATGGTCTGCACGTTCGGCGACCTCGCCGACGTGACCTGGTGGCGGGATCTGGACCTCGACACCCGGGTGGTCGTCGGCCGCGACGGCCGGCTGGTCTCGGAGCCGCCGGCCGGTGTGCCGGCGGGGCCGTACGCGGCGCTGGCCGGGCAGACCGTCAACGGGGCCCGGCGGGAGATCGTCGGGATGCTGGCCGACGCGGGCGACCTGGTCGGCGAGCCGCGTCCGGTGACCCATCCGGTCAAGTTCTACGAACGCGGTGACCGGCCACTGGAGATCGTCTCGACCCGGCAGTGGTATCTGCGCAACGGCGGACGCGACGCCGACCTGCGGGCGACGCTGCTGGCCCGGGGCGCGGAACTGCACTGGGTGCCGGCGCACATGAAGCACCGCTACGACAACTGGGTGGGCGGCCTGACCGGTGACTGGCTGGTGAGCCGGCAGCGCTTCTTCGGAGTGCCGGTGCCGGTGTGGTACCGGCTCGACGACACTGGCGAACCGGACTGGGCCCGCCCTCTCACGCCGGACGAGTCGGCGCTGCCGGTCGACCCGTCCAGTGACCCGGCGCCCGGCTTCGACGAGTCGCAGCGCGGCCGACCGGGCGGTTTCATCGGCGACCCGGACGTGCTGGACACCTGGGCGACGTCGTCGCTGACCCCGCAGATCGTCGGCGGCTGGGAGACCGACCCCGATCTGTTCGCGCGGGTCTTTCCGATGGACCTCCGCCCGCAGGGACAGGAGATCATCCGGACCTGGCTGTTCGACAGCGTGGTCCGGTCGCACTTCGAGCACGGGGTGCTGCCCTGGCGGGACACCGTGCTGTCGGGCTGGATCCTCGACCCGGACCACAAGAAGATGGCCAAGTCCAAGGGGAACGTGGTCACCCCGCTCGCGCTGCTGGAGCAGCACGGCTCGGACGCGGTGCGCTACTGGGCGGCCAGCGGCAAGCCCGGCATGGACCTGGCCTTCGACCCGGCGCAGATCAAGGTGGGCCGCCGGCTGGCCACCAAACTGCTCAACGCGTCGAAGTTCGCGCTCGGCCTGGGCGCCGCGGACGCGCTGCGCGCGGTGTACGACAACTCCAGCTCGGCGCGTCTGACGCCACGCCGCGACCTGGAGCTGTCGGCGACCGCCCCGCTCGACCGGGCCATGCTCGCCGAACTGGGCACGGTGGTCAGCGCCGCGAGCACGGCCTTCGACGGGTACGACCACACGGCCGCCCTACAGGCCACCGAGGCGTTCTTCTGGCGGTTCTGCGACGACTACATCGAGTTGGTCAAGGAACGGGCGTACGGCACCGGAGCGGCGGCCGAGTCGGCCCGGGCGGCGCTGGCCTCGGCACTGTCGGTGCAGTTGCGGCTGTTCGCCCCCGTGCTGCCGTACGTCACGGAGGAGATCTGGTCGTGGTGGCGGTACGGCTCGGTGCACCGTGCGCCCTGGCCGACCACCTACGAGGTGGCCCGCACGATCGAGGGGACGGGCGAGCCCGCGCTGCTGCGGCTGGCCGGCGACGCGTTGGGGCAGGTGCGGCGGGCCAAGTCGGAGCGAAAACTGTCGATGAAGGCGGAGGTGCCGCTGGCCGAGGCGCTGGGCCCGGCGGCACTGTTGGAGCAGCTCACCCTCGTCGCCGACGACCTGCGGGCGGCCGGACGGATCGGCAAGCTCGACCTCCTGCCGGACCGCACCCCGGAACTCGTGATCGCCTGCGCCTTCTGATGACCGGAGTCCGCCGCCGCCCACCCCCCGGGGGCGGCGGCGGACCGGCCCTCACCAGCCGCGCAGGAAGCGCAGGCCGAGCAGGATGGCCACCACGGACGGCCCGACCAGCAGGGTGATCGCCTGGAGCCGGTACGGCATCCGGTGCCGGGTCAGCTCGCCCGCGTTGCCCAGCACGATCACCCCGGCCAGCATCATGAACGCGCCCCACCAGCCCGTCTCCAGGTGGACCACCCGGAGGTGGATCAGTTGCAGGGTCACACCGAGCAGCGCGCCGGTGAGCGCCAGCAGCGCCACCGCCCGGTGCAGACCACGGGCCAGAGGGTGTGCCGCCCGCCAGCCGTACGTGCCGGCGACCGCCAGGCAGGGCAGCACCACCATCAGCGGCCAGCCCTTCCCCATCGCCCCGAACATCAACAGCGCACCCACCACGAACGCCAGCGTTCCGACGCAGGCGACGACGTAACCGGCGAAGGCACGACCGCCACCGCGTGCCAGCAGTGGCCCGCCGCTGGCCGCGATCAACGCGGCCGGGATCAGGATGAAGCCGGCCCACCAGTGGAACCGACCGCTGCCCTGGGCGGCCGTCGCGACCGTCGCGGACGCCAACCCGGCGACGGCCAGACTGGTCAGCCAGGGCCGGCTGCTCCGCGAGTACTGGTCAGCCAATGGTCTGCGCTCCGCTTCGACACTCACTCCACCAGCCTCGGCCCTGGTCGCGGCCCGGTCCATCCGGCCAGCCCTACCCGTCGCCGGAGGGCTGGCCGCACCCGTACCGCCCTCAGCTCGTCTCGCCGGCCACGCTGAACGAACGCAGGCGGTCGATCGCCAGCACGGTGAAGCCGACGCTCACCAGCGCGGTCATCACCGCGGCGACCGGTACCGACACGCTGGCCTCCAGCAGCCCGCTCGGAGCGAGCCGGTCGGCGAGGGCGATCACGTACTGCTGGATGGAGAGCACCTTCGTGCCGCTGACGAAGTTGCCCAGCAACCCCTCCCAGATCAGCACGTAGACGAGACCGAGCAGCACCGGACGCCGGGTGACGAGGCTGAGCGCGAGGAACAGCGCCGAGTACGCCAACGCGCCGAGCGCGGACGCGGCGGCGAGCGCCAGTCCGAGGCGTACCGAATCGGCTAGCACGCCCGCGACGTAGAGCGGCACCGCGACGGTGGCCGCGCTCACCCCGGCGGCGACCGCGAGCTTCGGCAGCACGATCTGCCAGCGCGGCAACGGCTTGGTGAGGATGTGCACCACCGTGCCGTCGTCGATCTCCGCGCCCAGCACGCCCGTGCCGATGATCAGGGCCACCACCGGCAGTACCACCGCCAGGCCGAGGCCGACCAGCACCGGCGGACCCCACTCGCGCGGGTCCACGCCCAACGAACGGCAGAGGATGGCCAGGCCGAGCATGACCAGCGGCAGGGGAAGCAGCAGCAGGAACCGACGCCGGCCGAACAGCCCGCGCGCGGTGATCCAGGTAATGGTCGACATCTCAGCCTCTTTCGTTCGTGACTGCGGGGCTCACTCGCTGCGCTCGTTCACTCCTCGCACTCACCTCAGGCCTCCACCAGGTAGGAGAAGACGCTCTCCAGGGACTCGTCGGACGGCACCAGCTGACGCACCCGGATGCCCTTCTGCAGGGCGATCCGGGGCAGCGCCCGGGTGAAGGCGCCGTAGTCGCCGGCGCGCACGGTCAGGCCGGTACGGTCCAGCTCGACACCGCTCACCGACGCCTCGGCGATCAGCGCGACGGCAAGCGCCCGATCGTCGGTGGAACGCACCGCGAAGACGTGCGGCCGGTTGGTCATGAGCCGACGGATGGTCCGGAAGTCGCCGGAGGCGGCCAATCGACCCGCCACCATCACCTGCACCGTGCCGGAGACCTGCTCGACCTCCTCCAGGATGTGCGAGCTGAACAGGATCGTCCGCCCGGAGTCGCCCAGCTTGTGCAGCAGCTCCATCATGTGTAGCCGCTGGCGCGGGTCCATCCCGTTGAACGGCTCGTCGAGCAGCAGCACCTGCGGGTCGTGCACCAGCGCGGCGGCCACCCGGGCACGCTGGCGCATGCCCTTGGAGTACGTGCCGATCCGGCGGTCCTGCGCCGACTCCAGCTCCACCAGGTCGATGGCCCGTCGGGCCGCCGCCGCCGGATCGGCCAGCCGGTGCAGCTTGGCGCTGGCGAGCACGAACTCGTACGCGGTGAGGAAGCTCTGCACCGCCTCCCGCTCGCTGACCAGGCCCAGCCGACGGTAGACGTCGGGGTTGCGCCAGGTCGGCTCGTCGTCGAGGGTCACCGTGCCCCGTGACGGGGAGAGGAATCCGGCCATCATGTGCAGCAGCGTGGTCTTGCCGGCGCCGTTCGGGCCGAGCAGACCGGTCACCCCGGGGCCGAGGGTCATGCTGATGTCGTTGACGGCCACCACGTTGCCGTACCACCGGGACACCCCGGTCAGGCTCAGCGTGCTGCTCATCAGGAGGCGACCTTCCGGTAGCGGGCCAGCAGGAGGGCGGTCGCGCCGGCGACCAGCAGCACCGCGACCAGGGCGTAGACCGGACCGAACCCACCGATCGACGGGCCGCCCTGGTTGTCGGGGACCAGCAGGTCACCGAGCGACCAGATGCCCACCCCCTGCACCAGGGTGGAGGGCGAGGCCAGCCCCGCCAGCTCGTTCGCCGCACGGGACGGCAGGATGCTCAGCACGCCCACGATCGGGGTGGTCATCAGGAAGACCGCGACCACGCCACCGGCGGCGAACGCGCGCTTGCCGGTCATGGACGCGACCAGCAAACCGACCGAGGCGAAGACCACCGCCCACAACCCGGCGTAGAGCAGCCCGGGGAGCAGGTCGAGCAGCTCGTTCCAGACGCCACGCAGCCCGTCCTTGGTGGTGAACGCGGCACCGAGGAACATCACCAGTTGCGGCCCACCGAGCAGCAGCCAGAGGCCGGTGACCAGCGCCAGCAACTTGGCGAGCGCGTAGTCGGCGCGCGGCAGCGGGCGGGAGAAGTACAGCGGCAGCACACCACTGCGCAGGTCCCGGGAGACCAGCTCCGGCGCGGCCACCGCGACGAAGAACAGGACCAGCCAGCTCATCGCGTCGGCGAACTGGGCGTACGTGGCGACCGGCTCACCGAGCTGGCTGCGTACGGCGGCCAGGGCCACCGCGACCAGGGTGACGATGCCGATCACCAACCACGGGAAGATCTTGGCCT
Source organism: Micromonospora sp. NPDC005172 (assembly GCF_040608555.1). Classification (NCBI taxonomy): domain Bacteria; kingdom Bacillati; phylum Actinomycetota; class Actinomycetes; order Micromonosporales; family Micromonosporaceae; genus Micromonospora; species Micromonospora sp. NPDC005172. Next base: position 103,914 of record NZ_JBEXIL010000011.1, on the reverse strand, counting down.
TGGCGCTGCGGCCGAACCCGAAGATCGCGCGCAGCCCGTGCAGGTAGAGCGCGCCGAAGACGTGCCGGCGGCCCAGTCGGGGACCCTCGTAGCGCTGATAGCCGATGTCGTGGATGACGCCGGTGGGCGTGGACCGCACGGCGGATGACAGCTCAGGCATGGGTGAGCTCCCTCGTGGCGAAGAGTTCGGCCACCCGGTGCCGGCGCTGGTCCAGCCGGTGCAGCGGCAGGTCCAGTTCGGCGACCGCGCCGAGGATCAGGTCGTAGGTACTGTCATCGGCGAGCGGTACGAGCAGCAGTCGGCCGTCGCGCGCCACCGGCAGGTCGAGCGCGGCGAGTCGGGCGGCCAGCTCCTCGGTGCCCTCGCTGACCTCCACGGCCAGCACGTCGGTGGCCGTGGTCATCGCGGAGATGTGGTCCGCGCGCAGCAGGCGCCCGCCGTCGATGGCGATCAGCGTGTCGCAGATGCGCTCCACCTCACCCAGCAGATGCGAGCACACCAGGACGGAGATGCCGAACTCGGTGCCGATCCGGTGCACAAGCGCCAGCATGGCGTCCCGCCCGGCCGGGTCCAGACCGTTTGTCGGCTCGTCCAGCAGCAGCAGGTCGGGGTCGTGCACCAGCGCCTGGGCCAGCTTGACCCGCTGCTTCATGCCCGTGGAGTAGCCGCCGACCGGCCGGTAGCGCTCCTCGTAGAGCCCGACGTGGCGCAGCGCCTCGGAGGCGCGCTCGCGGGCCACGGTGCGTGGCAGGCCGCTCATCCGACCGAGGTGGGTGACCAGCTCGGCGGCGGACAGGTCCGGTGGGAGGCAGTCGTGCTCGGGCATGTAGCCGACGCGGGCACGAACCGCCGCCGATTCGGTGGTCGGGTCGATGCCGAGCACCGAGACCTGACCACTGGTCGGGGCGATCAGGCCGAGCAGGATCTTGATCAAGGTGGATTTTCCGGCGCCATTCGCCCCCACCAGGCCGATGATCCCGGGCTCGACGGCGACGGTGAGGTCGGTGAGCGCGGTGACCCGACCTCCGTACGTCTTGGTGAGCGACTGGGTCGCGATCAGTGTCACAGGGCCAGCGTAGGGAGTCGATGCCCCCGGTCGACACCGGCGCGCCCCCGGAGCTCCCCTGATCCTCGCCGCGGCACACCCCTAGGGTCTCCGCACGTTTGCGCCGGTCCCGCGTTCGGTCAGACCCCGCCGCCGGAAAGTCCACTCCGGGGTGGCACGATTCACTTCCCGTTCACCGGGCAGTGTTCCGGGGGATATTCGACCGCCGACGCGGGAAGGATCGTGATGGTCGAGGTTGGCGTCCCCAAGGTGAGTGTCGTGGTGCCCGCGTACAACTGCGGACCCCACATCGAGAAGCTGGTGTCGTCGCTGCTGCGGCAGTCACTGCCGTCCGACGAGTTCGAGGCGATCTTCGTCGACGACGGATCCACCGACGACACAGGTGAGCGGCTGGACCGGCTCGCCGCCCAGCATCCGCACATCCACGTTGTGCACATCGAGAACTCGGGCTGGCCGTCGCGCCCGCGCAACCTCGGCATCGAGCGCGCCCGCGGCGAGTACGTCTTCTTCGCCGACGACGACGACTGGTTCGCCGACCAGGCGCTGGAGCGGCTCTACGACTGTGCGAAGACGTACGACGCGGATCTCGTGATCGGCAAGATGGCCGGGCACGGACGCGGCGTACCCCGGGAGCTGTTCCGCAAGAACCGCTTCGACGCCACGCTGGAAAACGCCCCGCTGATCGACAGCCTGACCTGCCACAAGTTGTTCCGCCGTTCCTTCCTCAACGAGCACGGGCTGCGGTTCCCGGAGGGCGGCAAGCGGCGGCTGGAGGACCATTCGCTGGTCGTGCGGGCCTACTTCGCGTCCCGCCGCACCTGCGTACTGTCCGACTACACCTGCTACCACCACGCGCAGCGGGCCGATGCCCGCAACGTGACCGCCGCGCGGCTGGAGCCGTCGAGCTACTTCGCGAGCGTGCGCGACGCGCTGGACGTCGTCGACGCGCACACCGAGCCAGGGCCGCTGCGCGACCGGCTGCACCGGCGGTGGCTGCGCAACGAGATGATCAACCGGCTGCGCGGCAAGCGGCTGTTGGACGCTCCCGAGGACTGGGTGGACCAGGTCGCCGGCGAGGTCCAGAAGATCATTCAGGAGCGGTTCGCCCCCGGGGTCGCCGCAGGCCTGCCGCCGTTGCAGCGGGCCGTGGCCTACCTGGTCGAGCGGGGCCGGGTCGAGGACCTTCGGCGGTTGGCCCGCTGGGAGGCGGGCATCGCCGGGCACGGCAGGATCGACGCGCTCGAGCCGGAAGAGCACGCCGTCACGGTGAGCGTGGCCGCCGAACTGCGCTCCGCGAACCACCCGATCGGCTTCCGCGCCGACGACGGGCGCGACGTGCTCGTACTCCCGGTCGACGAGATCTCGCCCGACGTGCTCGACTCCACCACGCAGGTCCGTAAGGCTCGTCTGGACGTGGTCGCCCGCCGCCGGGAGACCGGCGACGAGATCTTCCTGCCGGTGACGTTCCAGATCGAGCGGGTCGCCGGCCCGGGCGGCGCGGAGACGGTCCACCTGGTGCACCGCGCCACCACCACGATCGATTTCCGGACTCTCAACGGTGGCCGCACGCGGGGCAGTTGGCTCCTCAAGGCACGGATCACCAACGCCGGATGGACCGAGGACGCGCGACTGCCGCTGCTCTTCATCTGCCCGGCCGACGGCGCGGCTCCGCGTATCCGTGACGAGCGGAAGGTCTGGAACTGGCTGCGCTCGGCGGTGGGTCGCCGGGTACGACGCTGACTCGACCGCTCGGGTCGTGGAGTGGCGGCCTCGACCGATCGACCGTCGGCTGCGAAACTGTGTGCCGGTCAGCGAGTGGGGGGTGTGGATGAGCAACGGCTGGGTGCTGCCCGACGAGGTGCTCCGGGACGCGCCGGCGTACACGCCGCGTCCCGGTGAGCTGGCGGATCTGGAGCTGCTGCTGACCGGCGCGTACGCCCCCCTGACCGGCTTCATGACCCGCGCCGACCTGGTGTCGGTGAGTCGACGCGGCCGGCTGGCCGACGGCACGCCGTGGCAGGTTCCGGTGACCCTGCAGGTGCCGGCCGCGCTGGCGCAGGGCTTCGACCCGCGCGACGAGGCCCGTCGGGCTCTGGTGCTGACCGACGGGGAGGGCGCCCCGGCGGCCGCCCTCGACGTGGCGGACGTCTGGCAGGTGCGCGAGGGCGTCGCGGGCCTGGGCGGTGCCCTCCGTCGGCTCGGCGACGGCACGCACGGCCCCTTCCAACGGCTGCGCCGCAGCCCCGAGGAGGTCCGGGCGCTGCTGCCCCCGGGGCGGGTGCTCGGGGTCATCGCCGACCGTCCGCTGCACCGGCCGCAGCTCGCCCAGATCGCACACGCCGCCCGTACCCTCGCCGCCCACCTGCTGGTGATGATTCCGATCGGCGAGGGCGGTGTGGGCGGCCTCGCCCCGGAGGCGCTGGTACGCACGATCTTCGCCGCCCGGGACCGGATGCCTCCGGCCACCCTGGTCGGGGTGCCGCTGTCGCACCGCCGGGACGAGATCAGCGACGCTCTGCTGCGGGCCCGGGTGTCCGCCGCGTACGGGGTCACCCACCTGCTCTCCACCGGGGAGATGCTTTCCGGCGCGGGTCTGCGGGTGCTGGTGCCCCGCGAGCTGGCGTACGACAACCGCGACGGGCAGTGGCGCTGGCGGGAGGACATTCCGCCGCGTAACCGTCGCCTCGCGCTGACCCATGACGAGATCGACGACCTGCTCGACCGCGGCTTCCCGCTGCCCGAGTGGCACACCCCGCCGGCCGTGGCGAAGGAACTGGCCCGGGCCCGGCCGCCGCGCCGGCACCGGGGGGTCGTGGTGTTCCTGACCGGCCTCTCCGGCTCCGGCAAGTCCACTGTCGCGCGGAGTCTGGCCGACGCGTTGCGGGAGAACGGCGACCGGACGGTGACCCTCCTCGACGGCGACGTGGTTCGCCGAGAGCTCTCCGCCGGGCTCAGTTTCAGCAAGGCCGACCGGGATCTCAACGTCCGCCGGATCGGCTGGGTGGCGGCCGAGATCGCCCGGCATCACGGTGTGGGCATCTGTTGCCCGATCGCCCCGTACGCCGCGGCCCGCGCCACGGCACGGGAGATGGCCCTGGCCGCCGGGGCGGGCTTCGTGCTGGTGCACGTCGCGACTCCGCTCGAGGTGTGCGAGCAGCGGGACCGCAAGGGCCTGTACGCGCGAGCCCGTGCCGGTCTGCTGACCGGCATGACCGGCATCGACGACCCGTACGAGGAGCCGACGGACGCGGACCTGGTGCTGGACACCACCCATGTGAGCGTCGCGGAGGCGGTGCAGGCCGTCCTCGACCACCTGACCGAGACCGGCTGGGTGGAGTTGAAGATCCAGTCCGCCTGAGTCGACGCACCACCCTTTTCTTCCGCCGCTGCCGGGTACGCGCTAGTGTTCATCTTTGTTGGAACACGTTCGACCACGTGAGAGTACGTGGACCCCTGGGAGGCACGGCGGATGCTCGCTCGACAGCGGCAGTCGGCCATCCTGGATCGGGTCCGAGCCTCTGGCGGTGTCCGGGTGACCGACCTGGCCACCGAGTTCGGCGTCTCCGACATGACCATCCGCCGCGATCTGGAGACGCTGCACGAGCGCGGCCTGCTGGCCAAGGTGCACGGCGGGGCGACCGCGTCCGGTCCCGGCTCGACCGACGAGCCGGGCTTTCACGCCAAGTCCGTCCGACAACTGCCGGAGAAGGCCGCCATCGCGGACCGGGCGGCGCTGCTGGTCCGGCCCGGCGCGGCGGTCGCTCTCTCCGCCGGCACCACCACCGCCGAACTGGCCCGCCGACTGGTGGACGTCCCGGGCCTGACCGTGGTGACCAACTCGCTGCCGGTGGCCGAGATCCTGCACGCCGGGGGTCGGCCCGACCAGGCGGTGGTGCTCACCGGCGGTGTGCGGACGCCGTCGGACGCGCTGGTCGGCCCGCTCGCGGTGGCCGCCGTCCGGCGGCTGCACCTCGACCTGCTCTTCCTCGGCGTGCACGGCATCACCGAGCGCGCCGGCTTCACCACACCCAACCTGATGGAAGCCGAGATCGACAGGGCGTTGGTCGCCGCAGCCGACCAACTGGTGGTGCTCGCCGACCACACGAAGTGGGGCACGGTCGGCATCTCCTCGATCGTCGAGCTGGCGGCAGCCCAGGTACTGGTCAGCGACGAGGCGTTGCCTCCGCCCGCGCGACGGGTACTCGGCGAACAGGTGGGCCAATTGATCATGGTTAAGGCGACGAGGGCGGGCCGCGCGACGCGCACGCCGACGAGTGAGGGGACGGCGCCGTGAAGCGCACCGCGATCGACCTGGCCGACGGCCGGGAGCTGATCTACTTCGACGAGGACGACGCCGCCGTCCGCGACCAGCCGGACCGCCGCGACCTGCCGCCGCCGCCACCCGCGTCGCAACTGCGCTACGACCCGCTGGCCGACGAGTGGGTGGCGGTCGCCGTGCACCGGCAGACCCGTACCTTCCTGCCGCCCGCCAACGAGTGCCCGCTCGACCCGTCCGTGGGCGACCGACTGACCGAGATCCCCGCGCCGGACTACGACGTGGTGGTCTTCGAGAACCGGTTCCCCTCGCTGAGCGGCCGGGTCGCCGACGAGCCCGGCGAGATCACCCCGTTCACGCCGGTCCGGCCGGGCGTGGGTCGGTGCGAGGTGGTCTGCTTCACCTCCGACCACAACGCCTCCTTCGCCAGCCTCCCGCCGCGTCGCGTCCGCACGGTCCTGGACGCGCTCGCCGACCGGACCGAGGTGCTCGGCGAACTGCCCGGGGTGGAGCAGGTGTTCTGCTTCGAGAACCGGGGCGTCGAGATCGGCGTGACGCTGCACCACCCGCACGGGCAGATCTACGCGTACCCCTTCGTGACGCCGCGCACCCGGGCGTTGCTGGCGGCGGCCCGCCGGCACGCCGAGCGGACCGGTGGCAACCTGTACGCGGACGTGTTGGCCGCCGAGCGCGCGGCCGGCGACCGGGTCGTCACCGAGAACGAGCACTGGACGGCGTTCGTGCCGGCGGCGGCCCGCTGGCCGTTCGAGGTGCACGTCGCGCCGCGGCGCGTGGTGCCGGACATCCCGGCGCTCACCGACGGCGAGCGGGACGCCTTCGGGCCGCTCTACCTGGATCTGCTGCGCCGCTTCGACGGGCTGTTCGACATGCCGATGCCCTACATCGCGGCGTGGCACCAGGCGCCGGTGCGGATCGACCGCGAGCTGGGTCACCTGCACCTTCAGCTGTTCAGCATCCGGCGCGCCAAGGACAAGCTGAAGTACCTGGCCGGCTCCGAGTCGGGGATGGGCGTCTTCATCAACGACATCGCCCCCGAACGCGCCGCCGAACTGCTCCGCGCCGCCTGACCGGTCCGCCGGGGCTTCCGCGCGTCGGCCGGCTGGTCGAGCGTGGGGGCTGGGAAACAGGGCGCGGGGGGCCCGGGACAGGGCCCCCCGCAGGGAAGGGACGGCTGGCTGTGCTCGACACAGCCGGGAAGGCTGGCTGATCGGCACGCACACCGCGGTCGACCTCGGTCAACCTTCTGGACGCGACTGGCATCTCGTCCACCCTGGTCAACGAGACGTGCCGGGCCGGGGTGACGCCGCAGGCGTGTCGCCCGCCGGACACAGCGGAGCCCGCCGGCGGGTGCCGACGGGCTCCGGTGCTGGTGCTGTCGAATCAGGCGGAGAGCCGGCGGGCCAGGTTCTCGTCGAGCGCGTTCATGAACTCGTCGGTGCTCAGCCACGGGGCGTCGCGCGAGATGAGCAGCGCGAGGTCCTTGGTCATTTGGCCACCCTCGACGGTGTCGACGATGACCTGCTCCAGGGTGTTGGCGAACTCGGTGACCGCCGGCGTGCCGTCCAGCTTGCCCCGGTGGGCCAGGCCCCGGGTCCAGGCGTAGATCGACGCGATCGGGTTGGTCGAGGTCTTCTCGCCCTTCTGGTACTGCCGGTAGTGCCGGGTGACCGTGCCGTGCGCGGCCTCGGCCTCGACGGTACGGCCGTCCGGGGAGAGCAGCACCGAGGTCATCAGACCCAGCGAGCCGAACCCCTGCGCGACGGTGTCGGACTGCACGTCACCGTCGTAGTTCTTGCAGGCCCAGACGTACCCGCCCTCCCACTTGAGCGCGGCGGCGACCATGTCGTCGATGAGCCGGTGCTCGTAGGTCAGGCCGGCAGCGTCGAACTCGGCCTTGAACTCGGCCTCGAACACCTCGGCGAAGATGTCCTTGAACCGGCCGTCGTACGCCTTGAGGATGGTGTTCTTGGTCGACATGTAGACCGGGTAGTTGCGGTCCAGGCCGTACCGGAACGAGGCCCGGGCGAAGTCCCGGATCGACTCGTCGTAGTTGTACATGCCCATGGCGATGCCGCCGCCGGGGAAGTTGGCGACCTCCATCTCCATCGGCTCGCCGCCATCGGCCGGGGTGTAGGTGATGGTCACCGTGCCCGGGCCGGGGACGACGAAGTCGGTGGCCTTGTACTGGTCACCGTGGGCGTGCCGGCCGATGATGATCGGCTTGGTCCAGCCGGGGACCAGCCGCGGCACGTTGGACATGATGATCGGCTCACGGAAGACGACGCCGCCGAGGATGTTGCGGATGGTGCCGTTGGGCGACCGCCACATCTTCTTCAGGCCGAACTCCTCGACCCGGGCCTCGTCCGGGGTGATGGTGGCGCACTTGACGCCGACGCCGTGCTCCTTGATGGCGTTGGCGGCGTCAATGGTGACCTGGTCGTCGGTCTCGTCGCGGTACTGGATCGACAGGTCGTAGTAGTGCAGGTCGACGTCGAGGTAGGGCAGGATCAGCTGCCCCCGGATCTGCTTCCAGATGATCCGGGTCATCTCGTCGCCGTCGAGCTCCACGACCGGGTTGTTTACCTTGATCTTCGCCATCGGCCGGCGCTCCTCTCGGGGGACACGTGCTCAAGCAGTACGAGCGTACTGCAATTGGGCCGGCAGCCCCCAGCCGGCCTCTGCCGACCGGTGAAACCGGGCTGCACGACACAGCAGTTCCCTGACACCATCGCGCGATGCCACTGAGCCGCACCTTCGGGTCTATCACGGTCACGGCGCTCACCGACGGCGAGGGCGGCTTCTTCCAGCCCCGCGACGAGGCGTTTCCGCACGCCACAGCCGCGCAGTGGGCGGAGGCCGACCGCCGCGACCCCACCTCGGTCACCTCGGACGGGCAGTGGTGGCTGCCGTTCCGGAGCTTCGCGATCCGCTCCGGCGACGGGCCGGTGACCCTGGTCGACGCCGGGATCGGCCCGGCCGGCGCACCCGCCGCGAGTTGGGCGCCGGTACCCGGCCGGCTACCCGCCGAACTGACCGCCGCCGGCATCGATCCCGCCGACGTCGACACGGTCGTGCTGACCCACCTGCACAGCGACCACATCGGCTGGGCGGTCACCGGCACGCCCGGCAGGCCGTACTTCCCGAACGCGAGCTACCTGCTCCAGCGCGCCGAGGTGGACGCGGCCCGGGCGCTCAACCCGGGCCTACCGGCCGGCCTGATCGCGCCGTTGCGCGCCGCCGGCCAGCTCCGGGTGGTCGACGGCGAGGCAGACCTCACCCCGGCGGTACGACTGCTGTCCACTCCTGGCCACACCCCCGGCCACCAGTCGGTGCTCCTGACGGTGGCCGACGAGCGCCTGCTGCTCACCGGCGACCTCCTAGTGCACGCCGTACAACTCGTCGACCCCACCCTGGCGTACGCCCACGAGGAGGACCCCGACGAAGCAAGAGCCTCCCGCCTAACCACCCTGCACACCCACTCCCCCACCCTGCTGGCCACCCCCCACCTAGGCACCCCCTTCACCCCCCCGCCTACCCCACCTCCCCCCGGACCGCCCCCACCTCCCCCCGGACCGCCCCCGCCTCCCCCCGGACCGCCCCCGCCTCGCTCCCGTCGATCATGAAGTTATTGCCTCCGCACCCGGCGTGTCCGAGCAATAACTTCATGATCGACGCGTGTATCGGGGTGCGGGGCCGGGCGGGGGGGTGGAGTGTGGGAAGGGCGCGCCGGCTTGGCCGGCGCGCCCTTCGTTCGTCTCGCTGGGGTACTACATGCTGGAGATGTCGCCCTGCTTCGCGCGGACGGCCTCGGCCGCCTCGAGGAGGCTGGCGCGCTCGTCGGCGTCCAGGTCCGTCTCGACGACCCGACGGACGCCCTCGGCGCCGATCTCGGCCTCGACGCCCAGGTAGACGCCGGAGATGCCGTACTCGCCGTCGACCCAGGCGCAGACCGGCATGACGTCGCCGGAGTCCTCGGCCACGGCCTTCGCCATCCGAGCGGCGGCGGCGGACGGGGCGTAGTACGCCGAACCGGTCTTGAGCAGCGCGACGACCTCGGCGCCGCCGTTGCGGGTCTTGACGACCAGCTCCTCGATCTGCTCGGCCGGCATGGCGTCACGCAGCGGCTTGCCGTTGACGGTGCTCTTCGACGGCACCGGAACCATGGTGTCGCCGTGCGAGCCGAGGGTCAGCGTGCGTACGGACGCCACGGGCACGTTCAGCGCCTCGGCGACGAAGTTGCTGAACCGGGCGGTGTCGAGCATGCCGGCCTGGCCGAGCACCCGGTTCTTGGGGAACTGGGTGGCGATCTGCGCCAGGGCGGTCATCTCGTCCAGCGGGTTGGAGACGACGATGACGACGGCGCTCGGGGCGTACTTGGCGACGTTCTCGGCGACCTGACGGACGATCTTGGCGTTGGTCTCCAGCAGGTCCATCCGGCTCATGCCCGGCTTGCGGGGCAGGCCAGCGGTGATGACGACGACGTCGGAGCCCTCGATGGCCTCGTAGCCCTCACCGTTCGGGCCGGTGGTCACGCCGAGCACCTTGGTCTCGAAGCCCTCGATGGCCCGGGACTGGTTGAGGTCGAGCGCGAGGCCCGCCGGCTTGCCCTCCACGATGTCGGTGATCACGACGGTGTCGAAGACGTCGTACTCGGCCAGGCGCTGTGCGGTGGTGGAGCCGTAGAAGCCAGCCCCGACGACAGTGACCTTCTTACCCATGGTCGTCCCACTCCCTGATACCAGTCGGTTTTCCGGACCGTATCAGTCATCCTGGCACCGAACGGGCCAGGGGCGGCGGCCATCGCCGGGATGGGGCGAACGTCACCGGCGTCACCGGCGCACGGATCAGCCGCGCTCGGCGCGCTCCACCACGTTCGTCAGCAGCATGGCGCGGGTCATCGGGCCGACACCGCCGGGCATCGGGACGAGCGCGCCGGCCGTCTCCGCCACCTCCGGGTCGACGTCCCCGGTGTAGCGGCCCTTGCCGTCGGGGCCGATCACCCGGGTGATGCCGACATCCACGACCACCGCACCCGGGTTGATCATGTCGGGAGTGAGCAGACCCGGTACGCCGGCAGCGACGATGACGATGTCGGCGGCGCGCGTGTGCGAGGCGAGGTCCAGGGTGCCGGTGTGGCACAGGGTGACCGTCGCGTTCTCGCTGCGACGGGTCAGCAGCAGGCCAAGCGGACGGCCGACGGTGTTGCCCCGGCCAACGACCGCTACGGTGGCGCCGCGCAGCGCGACGTCGTGGCGGCGGAGCAGCTCGACGATGCCGCGCGGGGTGCAGGGCAGCGGGCCGTCGTAGCCGAGGACGAGGCGGCCCAGGTTGACCGGATGCAGACCGTCGGCGTCCTTGTCCGGGTCGATCAGCTCCAGCACCCGCTGAGTGTCGAGGTGGGCGGGCAGCGGCAGCTGGACGATGTAGCCGTGGCACGCCGGGTCGGCGTTCAGCTCGGCGATCACGTCGTCGACCTGCTGCTGGGTGGCATCGGCCGGCAGCTCCCGGCGGATCGAGGCGATGCCCACCTCGGCGCAGTCGCGGTGCTTGCCGTTGACGTACGCCTGGCTTCCCGGGTCGGCCCCGACCAGGACCGTGCCGAGACCGGGGGTGATGCCGCGCTCCGCGAGAGCCTTCACCCGTGTCCGCAGCTCGTCCTTGATCTCGCCTGCGGTCGCCTTGCCGTCCAGAAGCGTCGCCGTCACGCCCAGATCGTCTCATGTCCGGTAGCCGGCGATCCCGGGACCTCATTCCGGACGGCCGTCGAGGCCCCGGTCACACCGGAATCGGTAACGAAGAGTGACGTGCATTTCATCACTATGAGTGACGTCGCGTGTATTCGATCACGGCCGAAACGGTCGACGTCCACCCGGGAGGTGGAGAGGGGACGACGCGCCGAAGGGCGATGAATCCATCTCAGCCGAGCACGAAGAGGGCCCGGCGCGTCGACGATTGCGCAGCCCAGCGCCACCTGTCCGGTTTGGGGTAGCACGTCATGCAGGGCGGCGCAAGCAAGGTGTCCTCGGACCGTTACGCGCCCGCAACCGGGCCGTTGTCGACTGCCGGTAGCCGACCTACCGTTGCCGCTTGTTGCGCAGCGTAAACCCAGCGTCGGGCCTGACTGCGCAGCGTGAGGAGATGAGGAGGCTCTATGCGAGTTCGTAGACTCGCCGCCTGGACCGCCCTCCCGCTCGCGGTGACGCTGGGCCTCGCGGCCTGCGGCAGCGGCGGAGACGGTGGATCCGGCGGCAGTGGCACCTCGGCCGTCAGCATCCAGATCGGCGAGCCGAAGCACCTGGTTCCCACCAACACCACCGAGACGTCCGGCGCGCAGGTCCTCACCGGCCTGTTCAGCCCGCTCGTCGACTACGACGCCCAGAACAAGCCGTACGAGGTCGCCGCGCAGTCGATCACCTCGTCCGACAACAAGGTCTGGACGATCAAGCTGAAGGACGGCTTCACCTTCCACAACGGTGAGAAGGTCACGTCCGAGGACTACATCAACGCGTGGAACTACGGCGCGTACGCCCCCAACGGTCAGGACAGCAACTTCTTCTTCGAGAAGATCGCTGGGTACGCCGACCTGCAGGGCAAGGAGCCGAAGGCCAAGGAGCTGTCCGGGCTGAAGAAGGTCGACGACCTGACCTTCGCCGTGACACTCTCCGAGCCGTACATCGACTTCCGCACGATGCTCGGCTACACCGCGTACTACCCGATGCCGGACGCAGCGTTCTCGGCGCCGGGCGTGCTCAAGGACTCCTACGAGCAGGCACCGATCGGGCAGGGCCCCTTCAAGATGAAGGGCACCTGGCAGCACGACAGCAAGATCGACGTCGAGCGTTACGACGCGTACCCGGGTGAGAAGCCCAAGGTCAAGGACATCGAGTTCCGGATCTACCAGCAGCTCACCGCGGCCTACGCGGACGTCCTGGCCGACAACCTGGACGTGCTGCCGACGATCCCGACCGAGAGCCTGAGCACCGCGCCGACCGACCTGGGCGACCGGTACCAGACCAGCCCGATGTCGTCGTTCCAGTTCCTGGCGTTCCCGACGTTCGACAAGGACTACGCCAAGCCGGACGTCCGCAAGGCGATCTCGATGGCGATCGACCGTGACGAGATCACCAAGTCGGTCTTCAAGGGCTCGCAGCAGTCGGCGCGCTCCTTCGTCTCGCCGGTCCTGCCGGGTTACCGGGAGAACACCACGGGCGCGGCGGGCGAGTTCAACCCGACCGAGGCCAAGAAGCTCTACCAGGCCGCCGGCGGCCCGTCCAAGATCGTCATCTCCTACAACGGCGACGGCGGTCACAAGGACTGGGTCGACGCCACGGTCAACCAGCTCAAGGCCAACCTCGGTGTCGACGCCGTCGGTGTCGCGGAGCCGAAGTTCGCCGACCTGCTGACCAAGGTCGAGAAGAAGACGCCGGTGGGCGCGTTCCGCATGGGTTGGGTCATGGACTACCCGAGCATGGAGGACTACCTCGGCCCGCTGTACAGCACGAACGGCTCGTCGAACTACTACGGCTACAGCAACCCGGAGTTCGACAAGCTCGTCAAGGAGGGTTCCGCCGCCAAGACGCAGGGCGAGGCGATCGCCAAGTACCAGCAGGCGGAGGACATCCTGGCCAAGGACATGCCGGTGATCCCGCTCCGCTTCGGCGAGAACGTGTTCGGCCACTCGTCCAAGGTCAAGAACGTGCAGATGGACCTGTTCCAGCGGGTCAACCTCGTCAAGATCGAAGCGGCCAGCTGAGCTGACCAACGGTTGCGGGCCACCCGGGCGACGACGCCCGGGTGGCCCGGACCGCGCTATCCGGCACGGGCCCGCACGCGGGCCCCGGTGTCGGTGGCGCAGGCCTCCCCCGGGCCGGACGGCACGTCTCGGATATTTCGGGTACGACCAGAGATGCCGTCCTGCGACCCTTTCGCATATTTCCGGAGAGACTGCTAAGCATGTTCCGCTACATCTTGCGGCGCCTACTCCAGATGGTCCTGGCGTTCTTCGGGACCACCCTGATCGTCTACGCGCTGATGTTCGCCGGCCAGGGCGACCCCATCCAGGCCCTCGCGGGCGAACGCCCGGTGACGCCGGCCCAACGGGCCTACCTGACGGAGAAGTACCACCTCGACGCGACGGGCGTCGGCGGTTTCTTCTACCGCTACTTCGACTACGTCAAGAGCCTGCTCCAGGGTGACCTCGGCCAGTCCCTTACCGGCCGTCAGATCGGCGACATCCTCCAGGCGGCGTGGCCGGTCACCCTCAAGCTCGCGCTCATCGCGCTCGCCGTGGCGATCATCTTCGGGGTCAGCGCGGGCGTGGTCGCCGGCATCCGCCGAGCCAGCATCTTCGACAACTCGACGCTGGTGCTGACCCTGCTCGTGCTCGGCATCCCGACCATCGTGCTGGCCCCGCTCGCCCAGTACTTCCTGGGCGTCAAGTGGCAGCTCTTCCCGCCCACCGCCGGCTCCCAGCCGACGTTCTACGCGCTGCTGCTGCCGGGCATCGTGCTCGGTTCGCTGTCGCTGGCCACCGCCCTGCGGCTGACCCGTACCTCGGTGGCCGAGAACCTGCGCGCGGACTACGTCCGGACCGCGCGGTCCAAGGGCCTGGTCAAGCGCCGCATCGTCACCGTCCACGTGCTGCGCAACTCGCTCATCCCGGTGGTCACCTTCCTCGGTGTGGAGCTGGGCAACCTGATGAGCGGCGCGATCATCACCGAGGGCGTCTTCAACATCCCCGGCGTGGGCTTCAACCTCTTCCGCGGCATCCGCACCGAGGACGGCCCCCTGGTGGTGGGCATCGTCAGCGTGCTGGTCGTGGTCTACCTGGTCTCGAACCTGGTGGTGGACGTCCTGTACGCCGTACTCGACCCGAGGATCCGCTATGAGTGAGCGCAGCGAACGAATCATCAGCGCAGCGTGCTTGGGCTCTCATGCTGGCATCGAGCGCAGCGAGGTGCCGGCATGAGTGAGCGCAGCGAACGAATCATCAGCGCAGCGTGCCTGGGCTCTCATGCCGGCGCCGAGCGCAGCGAGGTGCCGGCATGAGTGACTTCGAAACGGTGGCGGCCAGCGAGAACCAGGCCGCACGGCGTGGCCCCTCGGGCGAGCCCGGCACACCCAACCAGGTCGGCGCGCCGCACAAGCCGCGCAGCCTGGCCGGTGACGCCTGGCGCGACCTGCGCCGCAACCCGATCTTCTGGATCTCGCTGGCGCTGGTCGTCGTCTTCACCCTGATGGCGCTCGCCCCCGGCGTGTTCACCGCCAACAGCCCGAACGACTGTCTGCTCTCGCGCCAGCACGCCGGGCCGTCCGGCGGGGCCATCTTCGGGTACGACTTCCAGGGCTGCGACACGTACTCCCGGGCGGTCTACGGCACGCGGGCCTCGCTGCTGGTCGGCGCGCTCGCCGCGCTCGGCACCGGCATCATCGCGCTGGTCGTCGGCATGCTGGCCGGGTACTTCGGCCGCTGGGTCGACGCCGTGCTCTCCCGGGTGATCGACGTGGTGCTCGGCATCCCGCTGCTGCTCGCGGCGATCGTCCTGCTCAAGCGGGTGTCCAGCGACAGCGAGAACGCCCGGATCGCCGCGGTGATCTTCGTGCTGGCCATCCTGGGCTGGACCACCGCCGCCCGGGTGGTGCGCTCCTCGGTGATCACCGCCAAGGAGCAGGACTACGTGGCGGCGGCCCGGATGCTCGGTGCCGGCAACGGCCGGATCATGTGGCGGCACATCCTGCCGAACTCGCTGGCCCCCGCCATCGTCGTGCTGACCATCGCGCTCGGGTCGTTCATCGCCGCCGAGGCGACGCTGTCCTTCCTGGGCATCGGCCTGAAGGCCCCGACCATCTCGTGGGGCCAGGACATCGACACCGGCCGGATCCACATGCGGGAGGCGGCGACGCCGCTGATCGTCCCGTCGGCCTTCCTCGCGCTGACCGTGCTGGCGTTCATCATGCTCGGCGACGCGATCCGTGACGCCTTCGACCCGAAGCTGCGGTGACTTCCATGCGAGCGCGAGGAGTGAGCGAAGCGAGCCCCGCAGTCGCGAGCGAAAGGCAGACACAGTCATGACCGTCGAACCCACGCCCGCCTCTGCCACTCCCGAGGGCGGCCACCTGCTGGAGCTGCGGGACCTGCACGTCGAGTTCCGGACCAACGAGGGCGTGGCCCGGGTGATCAACGGCGTGTCGTACCACCTGGACGCCGGGGAGACCCTCGCCGTCCTCGGTGAATCCGGCTCCGGCAAGTCGGTCACCGCACAGGCGATCATGGGCATCCTGGATACCCCGCCCGCGTTCGTCCGCTCCGGCCAGATCCTCTACCGGGGTCAGGACCTGCTCAGCGCCTCCGAGGAGCAGCGCCGGCAGGTCCGTGGCAAGGAGATCGCGATGATCTTCCAGGACGCGCTGTCCGCCCTGAACCCGGTGTTCCCCGTCGGCTGGCAGATCGGCGAGACGCTGCGCCAGCGCTCCGGAATGTCCCGGGGTGACGCCCGCCGCCGCGCCGTCGAGCTGATGGACCTGGTCAAGATCCCCGGCGCCGCCAAGCGGATCGGCGACTACCCGCACCAGTTCTCCGGCGGCATGCGCCAACGCGTCATGATCGCCATGGCACTGGCGCTGGACCCGAAGGTGCTGATCGCCGACGAGCCCACCACCGCGCTCGACGTCACCGTGCAGGCCCAGATCATGGACCTGCTGGCCGACCTGCGCCGGGACCTCAACATGGCCATGATCCTGATCACCCACGACCTGGGCGTGGTCGCCGGTGTCGCGGACCGGATCGCCGTCATGTACGCCGGTCGAATCGTCGAGCACGCCGACGTCCGCTCCCTCTACAAGGCGCCGGCCCACCCGTACACCAAGGGGTTGCTGGAATCGATCCCGCGCCTGGACGTCCGCGGCCAGGAACTGTCGACGATCAAGGGGTTGCCCCCGAACCTGATGCGCATCCCCTCCGGGTGCCCCTTCCACCCCCGGTGCCCGTACGTGCAGCAGGTCTGCGTGGACGTGGTGCCGCACGACCTGGTCCTCGGCGACGGCCGGACCAGCGCTTGCCACTTCGCGCAGGAGGTCCGTGATGACAGCGCCCGCTAGCTCCGCCAAGGTCCGGGGCGAGACCATCCTCTCCGTCGACAACCTGGTGAAGCACTTCCCGATCAGTCAGGGTGTGCTCTTCCAGCGGCAGATCGGCGCCGTCAAGGCCGTCGACGGCGTCAGCTTCGAGCTGCGCCGGGGCGAGACGCTCGGCGTGGTCGGCGAGTCCGGCTGCGGCAAGTCGACCCTCGCCCGGCTGCTGATGCGGCTGGAGACGCCCACGTCCGGGAGTGCCACCCTGGAGGGTAAGGACCTCTTCAAGGCGTCCGGGTCCGAGCTGCGTCGACTGCGCCGCAACATGCAGATGGTCATGCAGGACCCGTACACGTCGCTGAACCCACGGATGACTGTCGGCGACATCATCGGCGAGCCGTTCGAGATCCACCCGGACGCCGCCCCCAAGGGCAGCAAGGCCAAGCGGGTCCAGGAGTTGCTGGACGTCGTCGGGCTGAACCCGGAGCACATCAACAGGTACCCGCACCAGTTCTCCGGCGGTCAGCGTCAGCGCATCGGCATCGCCCGGGCGCTCGCGCTGCGGCCCGAGGTGATCGTCTGCGACGAGCCCGTCTCGGCGCTGGACGTCTCCATCCAGGCCCAGGTGATCAACCTGCTGGAGCAGCTCCAGGACGAGTTCGGGCTGTCGTACATCTTCATCGCCCACGACCTGTCCGTGGTGCGGCACATCGCCGACCGGGTCGCGGTCATGTACCTCGGTCGGATCGTCGAGATCGGCACCGAGGACGAGATCTACGAGCGCGCCACCCACCCGTACACCCAGGCGCTGCTCTCGGCCGTGCCGGTGCCGGACCCGGAGGTACGCGACCAGCGCACCATGATCCGGTTGGTCGGTGACGTGCCGAGCCCGGCCGACCCACCGAGCGGCTGCCACTTCCGCACCCGCTGCTGGAAGGCCCAGGACATCTGCGCCGTCGAGGACCCGCAGACGGTCCCGAGAGCGGCCGACCCGCACCCGTCCGCCTGCCACTTCGCCGAACTACGCTCCCCCACCACAGCCTGACCCCCGCCCCACCGGCCCCCTCCCGCCTCCCGCCGCCCGCCTCCCGCCTCCCGCCTCCCGCCTCCGCCGGTTGATCATGAAGTTGTTGCCCTGCACATCGGCGTGTCAGGGCAATAACTTCATGATCAACCGGTGGGAGGCCGGAGGGCCGGGAGGGCGGGAGGCCGGAGGGCCGGGAAGTCCGGGAGGGCGGGAGGTGGGTGGGTTAGTGGAAGAAGTGGCGGGTTCCCGTTAGGTACATCGTTACGTTGGCCTTCTTGGCCGCTTCGATTACCTCTTCGTCGCGGATCGAGCCGCCGGGCTGCACGATGGCGCGGACGCCGGCGTCGATGAGGATCTGCGGGCCGTCGGCGAACGGGAAGAACGCGTCCGAGGCGGCCACCGATCCGCGGGCCCGGTCGGCGCCGGCTCGGCTGACCGCGAGCTGCGCCGAGTCGACGCGGTTGACCTGACCCATGCCGACGCCGACGGTCGCGCCGTCCCTGGCGAGCAGGATCGCGTTGCTCTTGACCGCGCGGACCGCCCGCCAGGCGAACGCCAGGTCGCGCAGCAGCTCCTCGTCGGCCGCCTCGCCGGTCGCCAACCGCCAGCTCGCCGGGTCGTCGCCGGGGGCGTCCACCCGGTCGGCGACCTGGGTCAGCACGCCACCGGTCACCGGCCGCCACTCCATCTTCGCCGGGGTCCACGCGGGCGCGCGCAGCAGCCGGATGTTCTTCTTGCCCTGCAACACCTCGACCGCACCCTCGTCGAAGCCGGGGGCGACCACCACCTCGGTGAAGATGTCCGCGACCTGCCGGGCCATCTCAACCGAGACCGAGCGGTTGACCGCGATCACACCGCCGAACGCCGACACCGGATCGCAGGCGTGGGCCCGGCGGTGCGCCTCGGCCACGTCCGCGCCCACCGCGATGCCGCACGGGTTGGCGTGCTTGATGATCGCCACGGCCGGCTGGTCGGCGAAGTCGTTCGCGGCCCGCCAGGCGGCGTCCGCGTCGACGTAGTTGTTGTAGGACATCTCCTTGCCGTGCAACTGCTCGGCCTGGGCCAGCCCCGCCGGGGCGTCCGGGTCGGTGTAGAGCGCGGCCGGCTGGTGCGGGTTCTCGCCGTAGCGCAGCACCGTCGACTTGCGCAGCGCCGAACCCGCGAACGCCGGCCAGGAGTCGTCGGCCGGGGCCAGCTCGCGGGCGCACCACTGGGCGACGGCCACGTCGTACTCGGCGATGTCGGCGAACGCGCGGGCGGCGAGCGCGCGACGCTGGGCCAGGGTGAACCCGCCCTCGTCGAGCGCGCCCAGCAGCGCCGGATAGCCGGCCGGGTCGGTGAGCACCGCGACCGAGGCGTGGTTCTTGGCGGCGGCCCGCACCATGGCCGGACCACCGATGTCGATCTGCTCCACGCACTCCTCGACGCCCGCGCCGGAGGCGACGGTCGCCTGGAACGGGTAGAGGTTGGAGACCAGCAGGTCGAACGCGGCCACGCCCAGCTCGTCGAGCTGTGCCACGTGGGTGTCCTTGCGCAGGTCGGCGAGGAGGCCCGCGTGCACCTTCGGGTGCAGGGTCTTCACCCGGCCGTCGAGCACCTCGGGGAACCCGGTCACCGTCTCCACGGGCGTCACCGGAACCCCGGCGGCGGCGATCGTGCCCGCCGTGCTGCCCGTGGACACGATCTCCACACCGGCCGCGTGCAGGGCCTGGGCCAGCTCGACCAACCCGGTCTTGTCGTAGACGCTGACCAGCGCCCGCCGAATCGGGCGACGCCCGTCCTGAGTGGAACTCACGGAACCGTGACCTTCCTTCCGGTGATGGTCCAGCCTTCGCGGACCAGACGGCCGACCTGCTCGACGAGCTGGCGGCGCTCGGCTTCCTTGATGCGCTCGGTGAGGGTGTCCACGTCGTCGTCGTCGAGCACCGGCACCGCGACCTGCGCCACGATCGGCCCGGTGTCCATGCCGGCGTCGACGAAGAAGAGGGTGGCACCGGTGAGCTTCACGCCGTACGCGAGGGCGTCGCGCGGGCCATGGATGCCGGGGAACGCCGGCAACAAAGTGTTGTGGGTGTTCAGGTAGCGGTCGCCGAAGGCGGCGAGGAAATGCGGACCGACGAGCTTGAGGAAACCGGCGGAGATCACCAGGTCCGGTTGGTGCTTGGCGACGTGCGCGGTGAGCGCGCGGTCCCAGGCCTCCCGGCTGTCGTGGTCACGGACCCGCTCGACGAACGTCGGCACCCCGGCAGCCTCGGCCCGGTCCAGGCCCGCGATGTCGTCGCGGTCCGCGCCGACCGCCACCACCTGGGCGCCGTACGCGGGGTCGGCAGCGGCGTCCAGTAGGGCCTGGAGGTTGCTCCCGGAGCCGGAGATGAGGACGACGATGCGGGCGGCGGACGCGGGCTCGGTCACCGCAACACCCTATCGGGCAGGTCAGGAAGGCCCTTCGGCCGGGCGGCGCGCCGAATCCGTGACAGTGCTGGCGAGCATCGACCCGGTACGCTGCCGGTCGCCCGGGCTGGACACCGTGCCGGTCCGTACACCCCTGTCAGCGATCCGGCACGCCGACCGTGCCGTTGGAATGAGGAGCACCCCCATGCACCCCGGCGCCCACCCCCAGCAGCAGCCGCCGATCAACAACAACATGACGATGTCGATCGTCGCCATCTTCCTGTTCTGGCCCCTCGCCATCCCGGCGATCATCAACGCGTCGAAGGTCAACCCGCTCCTGCAGCAGGGTGACTATGCCGGTGCCCAGGCCGCCGCGGCGGAGTCGCGCAAGTGGTCGAAGTGGGCCCTCATCGTCGGCATCGCGTGGCTTGTCATCGTGCTGCTGTGCTGTGCATTGGGTGGTCTGGGCGCGATCATGAGTGGGAACAGCAGCAGCAACTGACGGAACCAGTCCAAGGAGTTCTCTCGAATGCAGCCCGGTAATCCCGGTCAGGACCCGTACGGCCAGCAGCCCAACGACCCGACCGCACCCCAGCCGCCGCACGACCCGTACGCCCCGCCGCCGGCCGCCCCGTACGGCCAGCAGCCCACCTCGGGCCAGCCGTACGGCCAGCAGCCGCAGGACCCGTACGGCGCACCCCAGGCCCCGTACGGGCAGCAGCCGCAGGCGCCGTACGGCCAGCAGCAGCCCTACGGCGCTCCGACGTACCCGAACGCCGGGTACCCGCAGGCCCAGGGGCAGAACAACACCCTCGGCCTGGTGTCGATGATCCTCGGCATCGCGTCGATCCCGCTGGTCTGCTGCCTCTACCTGGGCATCCCGGTGGGCATCGCGGGCGTGGTGACCGGTTACCTCGCCAAGCAGAAGGTCGCCCAGGGCCAGGCCAGCAACGCCGGTCAGGCCAAGGCCGGTCTGATCTGCGGCGCGGTCGGCGTCGGCCTGGGCATCCTGCTGTTCATCGTGGGCATCATCGGAAACGTGAACCTGCCGACCGAGCCCTGATCGGCAACCCACCCTGTCGGGGCGCTCCGGATTCCTCCGGGGCGCCCCGCCCCGTCCGCGCCCCCGCCCCGCCCCCCTGCCCCTGCTTCCGGGCGGTTGATCATGAAGTTATCGCCCCTCGCCACGGCGTGTCGTGACAACAACTTCATGATCAACCAGGGCGGGGGTGGGTGGGGTGGGTGGGGTGGGGTGGGCAGGGGGGTTAGGGGGTGGGGCGTGGTGGGGGTGGTGCTCCGGGGGTGCGGGCCAGCACGCGGGTTGCGGCGGCACCGAGTAGCGCGCCGACCGCGACGACGCCGGTCGCCACCGCGCCAACCTGCCAGGCCACCGGCCCGAGCTGGGCCAGCCGGCCCCCGCCGAGCGGCCCGCCGGAGGCCGCGGCGGCGACGCCGAGCAGCACGCCGGCCACCGGGCCCGCCAGCGCCGCCGGCACCAACAACTCCGCCCAGCGCCGGGGGGCGCGCTCCGGCCCGGCGACGCGGGCCAGCCGGCGGGCGAGCAGCCAGCCGGCGACCATCCCGGCCAGCACCGGCACCGCGAGCAGCAGGGCACCGAGGCCGTCCACCGGGCCACGCGGCAGGCCGGCGAGCAGGGGTACGGCCGGCAGCGCGCCGACGGACACCTCACTGGTACGCACAGCCGTGTCGACGCCGACCGCGAAACCCGGCCCGAGCAGATAACTGGTCGACCAGACGGCCGCGTTCGGCGCGTACGCCATGCTGACCAGGGTTATTCCGGCCTGCCCGGCCACCCCCGTCCGGTACGCGCCGATCATGTCCGCCGCGTCGCCACCGCCGGTGGCCACGGCCAGGCCGGCCGCGCCGGCGCCCGCGCCGAGCAGCAGGAGCGCGGCCACCAGACCGGTGCGTACGCCGTCGCGCAGCGGGCCGGGTATCCGGGTGACGAGCAGTCGGGTGACGGCGGTGATCCGGATCGCGCCGACCAGCGCGCCGAGCGTGCCGAAGATCGCGAACGTGACCGCCGCGCGCACCGGGGACACCTGTGGCCCGTACGCGCGGATCAGCACGGCGGCGAGGGCGCCGAGCAGCGCGTACGCCAGACCGACCGATCCGGCCGCGACGAGCGCTCGGCGCGGTGAACGGCTGTCGCGGGCGCCGATCGCGCGGCTCACGTGCACACCGGCCCGGGTCAGTCGCCAGAGCGCGAGCACGGTCAACGCCAGCGGGGCGAGCCCGAACGAGCCGGCTTCGGTGTGCAGCGGCACGCCGTGCCCCACCAGCCAACCGGCCAGCGCGGTACGCAGGGTGCCGCCCAGCGTGGTCGAGTCCGCACCGAGCTGGACCAGGCCGAGAACGATCGCCACCGGCAGGTAGGAGGTGAGCGCGGCCCCGCCGGCGGCCACCCCGGCGGCGACGGGCAACGGCGCCCGTCCACGCGGCGACGCACCGGGGCGGGGCGCGGGCACCCGTCGGCGCGGCGCGGCGCGGTCGACCGGCCGGTCGTCGGCGCGTACGCCGCCGGTACGGCTGGGACGGTCAGGGGTGACGGGGGACATCCGCTCTACTCTGGCACGTCGCGCGGACGGTGGCAGTCCGATAACCCGCCCCGGAGGGCGGCGAGTTGGGCGAACCGGGTTCCGGACGCCCCGGTCGGGTCTAGCCTCGGCCCAGAGGGGGGTGGCCGTCGCAACCCTCGGGTCACACCCACCGGTCGCGACCCGGGGCCGTCCGCCGCCCATGACCGCCCGGAGGCATTCGTGACGACCGCATACCCGCCGCCCCCACCACCGCCTGCCAGGGGCCGGGACCGCACCACGCTCTGGGGCGTGCTGGGCATCGTCCTCGGCCTGATCTGTTGCGGCATCCTCGGCATCATCTTCGGCTACCTGTCACTGCGCGACGCGCGGCGCAACGGTCAGTCGCCGGTACTCGGCTACCTCGCCATCGCGTTCGGCGTGATCAACATCATCGGTGGGTCGATTCTGCGCCTCACCGGCAACTACCCCTTCTGGAACAACGACTGAGCCGAGCGACCGTACGACGAAGGCCGACCGTACGACGAAGGGGCCGACCGGTTCCGGTCGACCCCTTCGCTGTTGCCCTGCCGGCTCAGTTGCCGGACATGATCTCCCGCATCAGCTTCGCGGTCTCGGTCGGCGTCTTGCCGACCTTGACGCCGACGGCTTCGAGCGCCGCCTGCTTCGCCTCGGCGGTGCCGGCCGAGCCGGAGATGATCGCGCCCGCGTGGCCCATGGTCTTGCCGGGGGGCGCGGTGAAGCCGGCGATGTAGCCCACCACCGGCTTGGTGACGTTGGCCTTGATGAACTCGGCGGCCCGCTCCTCGGCGTCGCCGCCGATCTCACCGATCATCACGATGGCGTCGGTCTCCGGGTCGGCCTCGAACGCCTTGAGGGCGTCGATGTGCGTGGTACCGATGATCGGGTCGCCACCGATGCCGACGCAGGTGGAGAAGCCGATGTCGCGCAGCTCGTACATCATCTGGTAGGTCAGCGTGCCGCTCTTGCTGACCAGGCCGATCCGGCCGGAGCCGGTGATGTCGGCCGGGATGATGCCGGCGTTGGAGGCGCCCGGCGAAGCGATGCCCGGGCAGTTCGGCCCGATGATGCGGGTCTGCTCGCCCTGCGCGAGGTTGTACGCCCAGAACGCGGCCGTGTCGTGCACCGGCACGCCCTCGGTGATCACCACGGCCAGCGGAATCGCGGCGTCGATCGCCTCGACCACGGCGGCCTTGGTGAACTGCGGCGGTACGAAGATGACGGTGACGTCGGCCCCGGTCTCGGCCATGGCGTCCGCCACGGACGCGAAGACCGGCAGCTCGGTGCCGTCGAAGTCGACCTTCTGGCCCGCCTTGCGCGGGTTGACGCCGCCCACCACGTTGGTGCCGGCGGCGAGCATCCGCCGGGTGTGCTTGGAGCCCTCGGAGCCGGTCATCCCCTGGACGATGACCTTCGAGTCCTTGGTCAGCCAGATAGCCATGATCAGACCCCCGCAGCTGCCAGCTCGGCGGCCCGCTCGGCCGCACCGTCCATGGTGTCCACCCGCTGTACGAGCGGGTTGTTCGCGCCGTCCAGGATCGCCCGGCCGGCCTCGGCGTTGTTGCCGTCGAGACGGACGACGAGCGGCTTGGTGACCTGCTCGCCGCGCTGCTCGAGCAGGGCCAGCGCCTGGATGATGCCGTTGGCGACCTCGTCGCAGGCGGTGATGCCGCCGAAGACGTTGACGAAGACGCTCTTCACGGCCGGGTCGGAGAGCACGATCTCCAGCCCGTTCGCCATCACCGCGGCGCTCGCGCCGCCGCCGATGTCGAGGAAGTTGGCCGGCTTGACGTTGCCGTGCCGCTCACCGGCGTACGCGACGACGTCGAGGGTCGACATGACCAGACCCGCGCCGTTGCCGATGATGCCGACCTCACCGTCGAGCTTGACGTAGTTGAGGTCCTTGGCCTTGGCCGCCTGCTCCAGCGGGTCCACCGAGGCCTGGTCGACCAGGGCCTCGTGGTCCGGGTGCCGGAACGCGGCGTTCTCGTCCAGGGTGATCTTGGCGTCGAGCAGCAGCAGCCGCCCGTCGCCGTTCTTGGCGAGCGGGTTCACCTCGACCAGGGTGGCGTCCTCGGCGACGAACGCCTGCCACAGGCCGACGGCCACCTCGACGACCTGGTCGGCGACCTCGGCCGGGAAGCCGGCCGCGGTGACGATCTCCCGGGCCTTGGCCTCGTCGACACCGGTGTTCGCGTCGATCGGCGCCTTCACCACGCGGTCCGGGGTCTCGGCGGCGACCTGCTCGATGTCCATACCGCCGGCCACGCTGGCGATGCAGAGGAAGGTGCGGTTCGCCCGGTCGAGCAGGTACGAGAAGTAGTACTCCTCGGCCACGTCCGCCGTCACGGTGATCATGACCTTGTGGACGGTGTGGCCCTTGATGTCCATGCCGAGGATGTCGGTGGCCCGCGCCACCGCCTCATCCGGGCCCTCGGCAAGCTTTACGCCACCGGCCTTACCTCGGCCGCCGACCTTCACCTGCGCCTTGACGACCACTCGACCGCCGAGGCGTTCGGCGATCGCGCGGGCCTCTTCCGGGGTCGTGGCGACGCCGCCGGCAAGCACGGGCAAGCCGTGCCGCTCGAACAGGTCCCGCCCCTGGTACTCGTACAGGTCCACGATTGCGCGTCCCGTCCCGTCTCCGCGGCGCGCCGTCGCGCCGCCACCAGCGTTCAGAAAACAGTTTGACGCCTGTCATCTGTTGAAACAGGCCATTGGCGGCAGCCTAGCGAGGTGGGCACCGCCGGCAACCGAGCGGGTGCGCGGTGTGCGGTAATGCACAACTCCGCGTCGAGCGGGGCGAATTCCGGCCGCGTCGCGCGCGCCGTCAATCGTCCGGAGGATGTTGCCGGGGGTCCGTAACCCGCCCGTCGGGGCGTCGTTGAGTCAGGTGTCGGCGCGCTGAGCAGCGCAAAGACGGGATACGGCCGATGCCCTGTCGGTCGAGGGGTGGCGGCGGGGCATCGTGCATAGAGGGGCCGGACGTGTGAGGGGTGCGTCCGGCCCCTCCCCCGTGCCCAGATTCCGGCGCTCCCGGGCACGACTGCCGTCCGGAGCGGCCGCCCTCAGGCGACCGGCTGCGCCACGTTCTCGCGGACCCACTCGACGATCGCCTGGGTGGTGGCGCCCGGCGTGAAGATCTTCGCGACGCCCAGCTTCGCCAACTCCGGGATGTCGTCGTTCGGGATGATGCCGCCACCGAAGACGACGATGTCCCTGGCGTCGCGCTCGCCGAGCAGCTCCAGCACCCGGCGGAAGAGCGTCATGTGCGCGCCGGAGAGCACGGAGAGACCGACAGCGTCGGCGTCCTCCTGGATGGCCGTCTCCACGATCTGCTCGGGCGTCTGGTGCAGGCCGGTGTAGACGACCTCCATCCCGGCGTCCCGCAGGGCGCGGGCGACGACCTTCGCGCCGCGGTCGTGGCCGTCCAGACCTGGCTTCGCGACGACGACCCGAATTCGAGAGCTCATCAGCGCACACCTTTCACCGGCTCCACGGCCTTCACCTGAACGAACGGTAACCCGCCCGAGCGGGGTCGGGAAATCCGGGCCGGAAACACGTACGACATCCCGGCGGTCACGGACGCGACCCATGGCAGCCACCACCGGGCCGGCCGTGTCGTCAAGCCGGACGAGTCCGCCGGATCGGTCACGCTCGGCGACGAACGGGTGGTTACGGGGGCACCGTTCGACGGCGGAATGCATGACAATCACGGACGCAAACGGACAGATCGACACGCCAATTCGGCGGTCTGGCTTGTGACTCGCCTGGTGGTTGGCTAACGTGTCCACGGTTGTCATCAGGTCCATGGACGGGTGACGACGCGGTCGGCAGACGTTCAACTGAGCTTCACGGACGCTTACCGGCCGCCTCGGAACCCCGACAACGGAGGGTGTGCGTGCGCCAGCGCCTGTCGTCTGAGCCCGATCGATATCGCGGTCGCCGCCGCGTCCCCACGCCCCCGCGTAGCCGCTACGCGGCAGTCGTCACCACCGCCTTCGTCGGCGCAGGCATCGTCGCGCTGGGCGCCTCGGCCCTGCCGGACGCCAAGGACGTCAGCCCCTCGGTACTCGACGAGCTCAAGCAGGCGTCGATCACGAGCCAGGACGCCGCGGCCCGTGCCGACAACGCCGACCGCGCCTCCCGGGACAGCCGCACGAAGGACGCGGCCGAGCCCGAGGTCTGGATGCTGCCGCTGCAGGGCTACGACTTCAACTCCCCGTACGGAATGCGGTGGGGCAAGCTGCACACCGGTGTCGACCTGGTCGTCCCCGAGGGCACGCCGTACGTGGCGGTCCACGACGGCCTGGTCACCAAGGCCGGCTGGTTCGGCGGCTACGGCTACACGGTGATCGTGCAGCACGCCGACGGCAGCGAGGCCATCTACGGCCACTCCTCCGCGGTCAGCGTCAAGGAGGGCCAGCAGGTCAAGGCGGGCGACCAACTCGGCCTCGTGGGCCAGACCGGTCACGCGTACGGCACGCACCTGCACCTCGAGCTGCATGTCAAGGGCGCGCCGATCGACCCCGTTCCGTACCTGCAGGAGCGCGGAGTGGACATCAAGCTGCAAGTAGAGGCAATCTACAGCGAGGTAGCCGCGTCCTGACGCTGCGTACTGACCGTTGGCCGCCCGGATCTGTCGATCCGGGCGGTTTTGCTTGCGCCGACCCCCGGCGATGTCTCCTGGGTCACAGCAGCGACTGTGGCCCAGCACACAGGCCGACATGATCGCTTTTGCGGGCAGAACGGTCCAGACAGGTGCGTAACGGTCCGGATTGCCCGGAGCTGGCGAGCGGGTCGTCCGGTCCCGGCGGTCACCCCGAGAGGCCCGGCACCAGTATTTCGAGGTCAAGTGCCCCTCGACTGTGAAGGCCCGCCGTGCAGGAAGACAGCCCCGTCCAGAACGAGAACACCCCCGACACCACCGACGAGCAGCCTCGGCGCGCCCGCCGGCGGAACCGCCTCATCGTGCTCGGCGCGGCCGGTCTGGTCGCCCTCGGGCTGGGCGGCGTCGCCGTCGCCACCACCGGACCCGACCGGCCCGCGCCCACCACCGTCTCGCTCGACGCGCAGTCCCGGGCCGAGGCCGCCAGTCGGGCCGACCGCTCGGCCCGCGAGTCGAGCCCGCCGGCCTCCCCGTCCGCCAGCCCGACCGTGAGCCCGTCGACGCCCAGCGCCAGCCCGTCGCCGACGAAGACCGCCACCGCCAAGCCAAAACCGAAGCCGAAGCCGAAGAAGACCGTCAAGCCGACGGCCGCCTGGGTCGACCCGATGCCGGGCGCGTCGGTCACCTCCTGCTTCGGCCAGCGCTGGGGCACCCTGCACGCCGGTATCGACCTGGCCCTGCCCTCCGGCACTCCGATCCGCGCCGCGGCGGCCGGTACGGTCACCCAGGCCGGCGACGCCGCCGACGGGTACGGGAACTCCGTCTTCATCGACCACGGCAACGGCTACCTGACCCACTACGCCCACCAGAGCCGCATCGCGGTCACCGTCGGGCAGAAGGTCAAGGCGGGCCAGGTGATCGGGTACGAGGGCGCGACGGGCGACGTCACAGGCCCGCACCTGCACTTCGAGGTGCACCAGGGCATGTGGAACCAGATCGACCCCGCCCCGTTCATGCGTACCCGAGGCGTAGACCTGGGCTGCTAACCCCCACCCCACCCCCACCCGCGCCGATCTTGCACTTTCTGCGGCGACATAAAGGGCAGGAGCCCCCATGTCGACAACCGAAAGTGCAAGATCGACTCGGTCGGTGGGGTGGGGTGGGGTGGGTGGGGTGGGTTGGGTTAGGTTGGGTTAGAGCTTGTCTACTGGGGCGTGGCGTAGCACCAGCCACATGGTCTGGTCGCCGAAGTCGATCTGTGCGCGGGCACCCGGGCCGTGGCCCTCGACGGCGAGCACCCGGCCCAGGCCGTAGCGCTGGTGGTTGACCCGATCGCCGGCCGCGACCTTCGGCCCCTGCGGCAACTCGCTGGCCGTGGTCAGGCGACTGCCGTCCACGCCGAGCCGCTGGGCGAGCTGGGCCGCCTTCGGCGTACCCCCGGTGAAGGTGCCGCGCCCGCCGGGCGCGCGGTCCGCGCGGCCACCGACGCCGCCTCCCCCGCCGGCCCACGAGGTGTACGACCCCTCGGTGCGCTCCCAGCGCACCAGCTCCGGCGGCAGCTCCTCCAGGAAACGCGACGGCGGGTTGTAGGACGGCTGCCCCCACGCGGAGCGGGTGACCGCCCGGGACAGGTAGAGGCGCTGCCGGGCACGGGTGATCCCCACGTACGCCAGTCGGCGCTCCTCCTCCAACTCGCGGGTGTCGCCGAGCGAGCGCAGGTGCGGGAAGACGCCGTCCTCGAGCCCGGTCAGGAAGACCACCGGGAATTCCAGGCCCTTGGCGGTGTGCAATGTCATCAGGGTGACGACACCCTGGTGGTCGGGATCGTCGGAGGGGATCTGGTCGGCGTCGGCCACCAGCGCGACCTGCTCCAGGAACCCGGCCAGGGTGGCCCGGTCCCCGTCCTCGCCCAGGGCCTCGATCCGCTCGGTGTATTCCCGGGCAACGCTGACCAGCTCCTGGAGGTTGTCGACCCGACCGGCGTCCTGCGGGTCGAGGCTCTCCTCCAGCTCGGTGAGGTAGCCCGAGCGGGTCAGCAGGGCCTCCAGCACCTCCTCCGGGGTGCCGGTCTCGGCCAGTTCCCGCGCGCCGTCGAGCAGCGCCACGAAGTCGCCGATGCCGTTCGCCGCCCGGGTGGAGATGCCGGGCGCCTCCCGGGCCCGGCGCAGCGCCGCGCCGAAGGAGATCCGGTCGCGGCTGGACAGCGCCTCGACGCAGGCCTCCGCGCGGTCGCCGATCCCCCGGCGCGGGGTGTTCAGCACCCGCCGCAGGCTCACGGTGTCGTCGTCGTTGACCACCGAGCGCAGGTACGCCAGAGCGTCGCGGACCTCCTTGCGCTCGTAGAAGCGCACCCCGCCGACGACCTTGTACGGCAGGCCGGCGCGGATGAACACCTCCTCGAAGACGCGGGACTGGGCGTTGGTGCGGTAGAACACCGCGACGTCACCGGGTCGGGTCTCGTCGGCGTCGACCAGCCGGTCGATCTCCCGGCCCACCCAGTCCGCCTCGGAGTGCTCGGTGTCCGCCACGTAGCCGACGATCCGCTCGCCGTCGCCGGCTTCGCTCCACAGCCGCTTCGGCTTGCGGGAGGTGTTGCGGTCGATCACCGCGTTGGCCGCGTTGAGGATGGTCTGCGTGGAGCGGTAGTTCTGTTCCAGCAGGATCGTCCGCGCGTCGGTGAAGTCCCGCTCGAACTCCAGGATGTTGCGGATCGTCGCGCCCCGGAACGCGTAGATCGACTGGTCGGCGTCACCGACCACGCACAGCTCGGCCGGGTCCAGCCCGTCGGTGCCGGAGACCAGCTCCTTGATCAGGACGTACTGGGCGTGGTTGGTGTCCTGGTACTCGTCCACCAGCACGTGCCGGAACCGCCGCCGGTAGCTCTCCGCCACGTGCGGGTGGGACTGGAGCAGGTGCACCGTCGTCATGATCAGGTCATCGAAGTCCAGCGCGTGCGCCTCGCGCAGCCGGCGCTGGTAGAGCGTGTACGCCTCGGCGAGCGCCCGCTCGTTCGGCCCACTGGCCCGCGCGGCGAACTGCTCCGGGTCGACCAGCTCGTTCTTGAGGTTGGAGACCTGGGCGGCCAGCCCACGGGCCGGGTAGCGCTTCGGGTCGAGATCCAGCTCACGGGTGACCAACTGCATCAGCCGGCGCGAGTCGTCCGCGTCGTAGATCGAGAACGTCGACTTGAGGCCGGCGTGCTCGTGCTCGGCGCGCAGGATGCGGACGCACGCCGAGTGGAACGTCGACACCCACATCAGGCGGGCTCGCGGGCCGACCAGCGCGGCCACGCGCTCCTTCATCTCGCCGGCCGCCTTGTTGGTGAACGTGATGGCGATGATCTCGCCGGGGTGGACGTCCCGTGCGGCGAGCAGGTACGCGATCCGGTGGGTGAGCACCCGGGTCTTGCCGGATCCCGCGCCGGCGACGATCAGCAACGGGGAGCCGGCGTGGCTGACCGCGTCGCGCTGCGGCCCGTTCAACCCGTCGAGGAGCTGCCGCGGATCGAGGCGCGCGAAGGCCGACCCGGGGCGGTTCGGACGGGCCGGCGCGGACTCCGGCGCGGGCGGGGACGCGGGGATGTCGAAGAGAGGATGCATCGCCCGACAAGTCTATGCCGCCAGTAGGACACTTCCCGACCGGTGCTGACCCGCCCGTCGCGTCGCCTGCGACCGGGACACGACTCGAGGATCAGCGGCGAATCCTTGCGGAGCGGAGACCGACGTGGGCATACTCGACGGCGTGATCGCTGCGCGCTACTACTTTTACTACGGCACCGGGAGTCCGGCTGCCGTAGGTCGCGCCTGATCGATCAGACCTGCGAAAAGCCCCGGGCTCCTGGAGTCCGGGGCTTTTTCGTCCCGGGTTGCGGGCAGGGGGCACCACAGCGCGAGAGGTACCCGATGATGACAGACGTGGTGGAGCAGAACGGTGGCCCGGCGCAGCCGGACCCGACACAGCCCTCGGCCGACGGCGGCGTGTCGGGGGCGGCGCCTCCGGTGGAAACCGGCGACCCGACCGATGCGCGCACCGGCACCGTGGAGCCGAACGCCGCCGCCCGGATCGTGCAGATTAGGGAGCGGATCGACGAGATCGACCACGCGTTGATCACGCTCTGGCAGGAGCGGGCCGCGCTGTCGCGGGAGGTCGGCGCGACGCGGATGGCCTCTGGCGGCACACGCCTGGTGCTCTCCCGGGAGCGGGACATCCTGGAACGATTCCGGCTCGCCCTCGGCGCCGACGGCACGCAACTGGCGCTCCTGCTGCTGCGAGCGGGCCGCGGCCCGCTCTGAGGGAACTTCCCGGTAGGCCACCGGCACTTCCGGGGCCCACCGGCCACTCCAGCGGGCGACAGGACGCCACCAGGCGGCGTCGGTCCGCTCAGCCGGCCCGGACAGACAGAACCGCCTGCCGTCGTCGTGGTGACGTCGGCAGGCGGTTCCGGTGACTCACGCCTCGTGGGTGGCGACGATCTCGCGTCGCTCCGCGAAGTGGCAGGCGCTCGGGTGATCCGAGTCGCGCCGGATCTCCAGCAGCGGGACCTGCTGGGCGCAGACCTCCTGCGCCTTCCAGCAGCGGGTCCGGAACCGGCAGCCCGAGGGCGGGCTGATCGGCGACGGCACGTCACCCGTGAGCCGGATGATCGTCTTGTTGTTCCGCTGGGTCGGGTCCGGCACCGGCACCGCCGAGAGCAGCGCCTGGGTGTACGGGTGGGTCGGCCGCTCGTAGATCTCGTCCTCGGTGCCGATCTCGACGATCTTGCCGAGGTACATCACCGCTACGCGGTCCGACAGGTGGCGGACCACCGACAGGTCGTGGGCGATGAAGACGTACGACAGGCCCAGCTCACCCTGCAGCTTCTCCAGCAGGTTCATCACCTGGGCCTGGATGGAGACGTCCAGCGCCGAGACGGGCTCGTCACAGACGATCACCTCGGGCCGCAGCGCGAGCGCCCGGGCGATGCCGATGCGCTGACGCTGACCGCCGGAGAACTGGTGCGGGTACCGGTTGATGTGCTCCGGGTTCAGCCCGACCAGGTCGAGCAGCTCGCGGACCTTGGCCCGACGGCTGCCCCGGGGCGCCACCTCCGAGTGGATGTCGAACGGCTCACCGATCAGGTCGCCGACCGTCATCCGCGGGTTCAGCGACGTGTACGGGTCCTGCATGACCAGCTGGATCTGCCGACGCAGCCGACGCAGCGCCCCACCGGAGAGCTTGGAGATGTCCTGGCCCTTGTAGACCACGCTGCCGGCGGTCGGCTTCTCCAGGTTCATGAGAACCCGGGCGAGGGTCGACTTGCCGCAGCCGGACTCGCCGACGACACCGAGCGTCTCGCCGGCCCGCAGACCGAACGAGACCCCGTCGACCGCCTTGACCTGACCGACGGTCTTCTTGAACACCACACCCTGGGTGACGGGGTAGTGCTTGACCAGGTCGCGGACCTCGAGGATGTTCTCAGACACGGTTCACCAGCTCCTCGGCGAAGTGGCAGGCGCTGGCCCGGGCGTGGCCCACCTGAAGCAGCGGGGGGACCTTCTCCCGGCACACCGGCTGAGCCATGGGGCAGCGCGGGTTGAACGGGCAGCCCGGCGGGATGTTCATCAGGTTCGGCGGGAGGCCCTTGATCGTCCGGAGCTGCTGCCCCTTCTCGTCGAGCCGCGGGATCGAGTCGATCAGACCCATCGTGTACGGGTGCGCCGGCTTGGCGTACAGGTCGTACACGTCGGCTTCCTCGACGATGCGGCCCGCGTACATGACGGCGATCCGGTCCGCGACGTCGGCGACCACACCGAGGTCGTGGGTGATCAGGATCATGCCCATCTGCCGCTCACGCTGGAGCTCCGCGAGCAGGTCCATGATCTGGGCCTGCACGGTCACGTCGAGCGCGGTCGTCGGCTCGTCGGCGATCAGCACCTCGGGGTCGAGCGCCAGCGACATCGCGATCATCGCGCGCTGCCGCATACCGCCGGAGAACTGGTGCGGATAGTTGTTGAACCGGCTCTTGGCGTTCGGGATCTTGACCTGGTCGAGCATCTCGATGGCGCGCTTCTTGGCGTCCGCGCGACCCATGCCCCGCCGAACCCGGAACTGTTCGGCGATCTGGAACCCGACCGTGAAGACGGGGTTCAGGGCGGAGAGCGCGTCCTGGAAGATCATCGCGATGCCCTCGCCGCGGATGCGGCGGCGCTCTTCGGCGGACATACGGAGCATGTCCTTGCCGTGGAAGCGGACCTGGCCACCGCTGACGAAGCCGGGGGGCGTGTCGAGGATGCCCATGATGGTCTGCGCCGTGACGCTCTTGCCGGAGCCGGACTCGCCGAGCACGGCGAGGGTCTCCCCCGCGTCGACGTGGTACGTGACCCCGTTGATGACCTTTGCGACGCCGTCCCGGGTACGGAACTCCACCCGCAGGTCGTCGACCTCGAGCAGCCGGCCGGAGGGACGCCCGGACCCGCCGGATCCCGGCGCGGACTGCTCGGACACGAGAATGTCGGACACTGGATCTCCCCTAGCGGAGTTTCGGATCGAGGGCCTCGCGAACCGCCTCACCGAGCATCACGAAGCTCAGCACTGCGGCGACGAGGAAGGCTGCGGGGAAGAACACCAGCCCCGGCGCGACCCGGATGAAATCCTTGCCCTCGCTGATCATGATGCCCCAGGACACCACCGGCGACTTCAGGCCGACACCCAGGAACGACAGGGTGGCCTCGGCGCCGATGAACGAGCCGACCATGATCGTGCCGTAGACCAGCAGCGGGGCCAGGCAGTTCGGCAGCAGGTGCTTGAGGATGATCCGACCGCTGCCGGCACCCAGCGCGCGGGCCGCGACGATGTAGTCGGCCTCTCTGGTGGCGAGCACCGAGGAGCGCATCAACCGCATCACGACCGGCCAGCTCAGCACGATCAGCGAGACGGTCACCAGGCCCATGATCTCGGCCTTGCTGTTGGTGCTGCCCGAGCCGTTGAACGTGGTGAGGATGACGATCGCGCCGAGCACGAACGGAACCCCGAAGAACACGTCGGCGATCCGGCTGAGCAGGGTGTCGACCCAGCCACCGAGGTAGCCGGCGATGATGCCCATGGTGCCGCCGACGAGCAGGGTGCCGAGCACGGAGAGCACGGCGACCACGACGGAGGCGCGTGCGCCGTAGATGACCCGGGCGTAGACGTCCCGACCCTGCAGGTCGTACCCGAACCAGGCGTCCCCGGACGCCTTGTTGAGGCTGCGCGAGAGCGATCCGTTGACCGCGTCGCCCGGGGCGAACAGCGACGGGAACGCCGCCATCAACAGGAAGATGACGATGAACGTGGCCGAGATCCAGAACAGGGGCTTGCGGCGCAGGTCGCGCCAGGCGTCGCCGAGCAGGCCACGCGGCTTCTCGTTGCCCTGCGGGCCGGGGGCGGCGGGGGTGTCGGTCACCTGCGGGGACGGGGTGCTGACGATCGATGCGGTGCTTGGGTCACTCATAACGG
Source organism: Micromonospora sp. NPDC005172 (assembly GCF_040608555.1). Lineage (NCBI taxonomy): Bacteria > Bacillati > Actinomycetota > Actinomycetes > Micromonosporales > Micromonosporaceae > Micromonospora > Micromonospora sp. NPDC005172. The sequence goes on along the minus strand of NZ_JBEXIL010000011.1, from coordinate 69,401 downwards.
ATCCTCGGGTCCAGGGCGGCGTAGAGCAGATCGACCAACAGGTTCATCACCAGATAGACGACCACCAGTACGACCACGATGCCAACCACGGTAGCGCTTTCCTTGGTGACGATCGCGCGGTAGACCTCGCGGCCGATTCCGTTGATGCCGAAGATTCCCTCGGTGACGATCGCGCCGCCCATCAGGGCGCCAAGGTCGGTGCCGAGCAGGGTGACCACCGGAATGAGCGAGTTACGCAGCAGGTGCACACCGACGACCCGGCGCATCGGGAGGCCCTTGGCGATGGCCGTGCGCACGTAGTCGGCACGGCGGTTCTCCGCGATGCTCGTGCGGGCCACCCGGGCGATGTAAGCCACCGACGCGCTACCGAGCACGAAGCCCGGGACGATCAGTTCGGACAACCGCATCTCGGACGAGACGGTCGGCTTGACGATGTGCCACTGCACACCCAGCAGCCACTGCAGCACGAAGCCGACGACGAACACCGGCAGCGCGAGCAGGAAGAGAGTGGAGACCAGGACCAGGTTGTCCAGGAAACCGTTGCGGCGCAGACCGGTCAGGATGCCGGCGCCGAGGCCGATGACGGCCTCGATGGCGAGCGCGACCAGGGCCAGCTTCAGCGTGTTCGGGTACGCCGTGGCGATGATGTCGCCGATGTCGCGCTGCGAGAATGTCTGCCCGAAGTCGCCCTGGAGGAGGTTCTTCATGTAGTTGCCGTACTGCACGAAGACGTTCTGGTCCAGGTGGTACTTCTCGGTCATGTACGCGACGTACTGATCTGGGCACCGGCGCTCGCCGCACTTGCCGGCGAACGGGTCGCCCGGGACGGACCAGACGAGCCAGTAGATCAGGAAGGTCGAGCCGATGAAGACGGGCACGAGTTGGAGCAGCCGTCTCAACAGATAACGGCCCATGGGGTGGTCCTCCAGACAGGGGGCGCGTCGGACGGCCGACACGGTGGTGACAACGTGGCGAGTGGAGTGTTGTAGCACCCACTCGCGGAACGGCCCCGGGTCGGGCTCACCGGATGTGGCGAGCCCGACCCGGGGTCAGACCGTACGGATCAGAGCTCGACCGAGGTGATGTCGAGTTCGCCGACGTTGTTCAGCTCGAGCTTCTTGATCTTCTCCGAGTGGCCGGACTGCTGGCCGTAGAAGTAGATCGGGATGCTCGGGACGTCCTGGTCGACAACCTCGACGGCCTTGGCGAACGCCTCGTGCGAGGCCTCCAGGCTCGGCGCGGCGCTGGCCTGCTTGGCCAGGGTGTCGACCTGCGGGTTGCTGTAGAGGCCGTCGTTGGAGGAGCCACCCTTGACGTAGAGCGGGTTGACCCAGTTCTCGACGTCCGGGTAGTCCTGCTGCCAGGCGGCACGGTACGGGCCGGTCATCTTGTGGGCGTTGATGTTCTGCCGGAAGACCGCGAAGGTCGGGATGCCCTCGGCGCGAGCGTTGATGCCGAGGTTGGTCTTGACCTGCTGCGCAACGGCGTCCATCCAGTCCTTGTGGCTGGAGTCGGCGTTGTAGTAGAAGACCATCTCACCGGTGAAGCCGCCGGCCTCGGTCAGCAGCTGCTTGGCCGTGGTCGGGTCGAACTTGCAGGCGGTGCAGTTGCCCGGCTTGGCGCCCGGGGTCAGCGGGTTCGCCCAGCTGTCGGCCGGCTTGCGGGTACCGAAGAAGATCTTGTCCGAGATCTCCTGCCGGTTGATCGACAGCGACACCGCGCGACGCAGCTTGGCGTTCTGGAAGCGCTTGTCGTAGATCGGGAACGCGATGAACGCGGTCGACGGGGTGACCGTGTTCAGGCCCCGGTCGCCGAGGTCCGTCTTCCACTTGTCACCGGCGAGCGCCGAGGTGGGGACAACCTCCATGAAGTCGAGGTTGTTGGCCAGCAGGTCGGCGTACGCGGCCGTCTCGTCCTGGTACAGCTTGACGTCGACGTCCTTGATCTTCATCTTGTCACGCAGGGCGTAGTCGTCGAACCGCGTGAGCTTGATGAGGACGTTGTCCTGCCACGAGACGAACTTCACCGGGCCGTTGCCGATCGGCTTCTTGCCGAACTCCTCGGGCTTCATGGTGAAGAACGCGTCCGGCAGCGGCATGAAGGCGCTGTAGCCGAGCTTGGTCGGGAAGACCGCGGTCGGGGCGGCGAGGGTGACCTCGAAGGTCTGGTCGTCGACGACCTTCAGGCCGGAGAGCTCCTTGGCCGTCGGGGTCGGGGCCTTCTGCGGGCCGTCCGCGCCGTCCGGGTCCTCGGTGTAGGTCTTGTCGAAGCCCGCGATGTCCGCGAAGAAGGAGCCGTTCTGCGCGCCGTTCGGCGAGTACGCGGCCCAGTTCCAGGCGTCGACGAAGTTCTTCGCCTTCACCTCGGTACCGTCGTGGAACTTGGTACCCTTCTTGATCTTGATCGTGAAGACCTTGGAGTCCTTGGTGTCGATGGACTCGGCCAGCGCGTTGCGCGGGGCCCCACCGTCATTCGGGTACTCGACCAGGCCGGTGAACAGCCAGTCGATGACCTTGCCACCGCCGGTCTCCGTGGTGTTCGACGGAACCAGCGGGTTCTCCGGCTGGACGCCGTGGATGACGATGGCGCCATCCTTGCTGGCGGCAGCGTCGCCGTCACCGTCACCGCTCGAGCAACCGCTCGCGACAAGCGCGGCAGCCGCGCTGAGCGCGATCGCGCTCGTCGCCCGCTTCGAGACTCTCATTCCGAGGGGCCTCCTCTTTCTAACCTGGTTCCGTCGTGGGTTTCACGCACGTTTGGGGGTGACACCGCCCGGCTACCCCGGGGCAGAGGTCGCCGGGACCACAGGGAAGTTGGGGACACCCCTGATGTTCCGATCCGCCGGGCTCCCCACCCGACGGGGCACGACCCTACGCAGGCGTCGCGACCACGAACCCGCCGGGAAACAGCGGAGATCATGGTCGTCGGCCGTACGGAGTGCCACACACCAAGGGTGAGGTGCTGCCACTGTGACACCCACTGGCCTCTTCCGTGAAGGTGCCGTTATCAAGCCGTTAGTTGCCCGCCATGATGTCGATACTTGAAAAATGATCATAAAACGGTCGCGCGGAGACTCGACACCTCGGCGTACATGACCTGCTGGGAGACCTGAGCAGCGCTCAGATCCGGTTTCTGCGCGCCGCTCCACCACCAGGATCGCCCGGCCCGTAGCCGGTCGTGCGCTCACCGTTCTTTGCCCGTCCGGACGATGTCCGCGTCCGCTGCACGGGCACCAGCACCGGCTGGGTGGACGAGGGTGTCGCGGACGGCTCTCTGATCATCGTGGTGCCGCGACGACATCGGCCCCGGCACCGAGACCGACGCGCGGAAACGGGACCGGGGCAGTATGGAACCACGGTTGATCTTTTGTCAGCCCCGCCCCGTAACATCCGTGGCATCTGCCCGAAATGCCGGCACAGAGGAATTGATCACACGAGCCGGCGGTCCGCCGCCCAGCGGGAGAGTTCGTACCGGTTGGACATCTGGAGCTTGCGCAGCACGTTCGACACGTGCGTCTCCACCGTCTTGATGGAGATGAACAGCTCCTTGGCGATCTCCTTGTACGCGTACCCCCGGGCGAGCAGGCGCAGCACCTCCCGCTCACGGTTGGTGAGCTGGTCCAACTCCGGGTCGGCCACCGGCGCGTCCGGTCGGGCCGCGAACGCGTCCAGCACGAACCCGGCCAGCCGAGGGCTGAACACGGCGTCGCCGTCGGCGACCCGACGGATCGCCGCGGCCAACTCGTCCGGAGAGATGGTCTTGGTGACGTACCCCCGGGCGCCGGCCCGGATCAGCCCGATCACGTCCTCGGCCGCGTCGGAGACGCTCAGGGCCAGGAACTTGACCTGCGGATGAGTGCGCCGCATCGCCTCCAGCACCGCGCGGCCACCGCCGTCGGGCATGTGGACGTCGAGCAGCACCACGTCCGGCCCGGTGACGGCGATCCGGGTGACCGCCTCGGCCACGGTGCTCGCCTCGCCCACCACCTCGACGTGGGCGCCCAGCTCGGCACGTACCCCGGCCCGGAACATCGCGTGGTCGTCCACGAGGAAGACCCGCAGGCGTTCGGGGCGGCTGGCCGTCTGGTCGGGCTGTTCCGTCGGCTGCTCGGCCATGGTCATTTGTTCCTCTCCGCCGCGGACGAGTCCCGGGAGATCGGCAGGATCAACCGGACCTCGGTCCCCTCCCCCGGGCCGGACCGGATTTCGGCCCGTCCGCCGTGCCGCTTCATCCGTCCGATGATCGAACCGCGTACGCCGTGCCGGTGGTCCTCCACCGTATCCGGGTCGAAGCCCTTCCCTCGGTCCCGGACGAACACGCTGACCTGATCGGGCTCCACCTCGGCGTAGAGCGACACGGTCTGCACACCGGCGTGCCGTGCCGCGTTCACCAGCGCCTCCCGCGCCGCGGCGACCAGCGCGCCGACCTTCTCGTCGGTCTCGCGGTCCCCCACCACCACCGCCTCCACCGTGATCGCGAAGGTGTCCTCGACCTCGGCGGCGGCCTGCTCCAGGGCTGCGGCGAAACGTTCGTTCGGCGAGGCCGTGGGCTTGTAGAGCCAGTTGCGCAACGAGCGCTCCTGCCCCCGCGCCAACCGCTGCACCGTCTTGACGTCGCCGGCGTTGCGCTGGATCAGCGCCAGTGTGTGCAGCACCTGGTCGTGCACCATCGCGGCCAGTTCGGCCCGCTCCTGTTCCCGGATGCGGCCCTCGCGCTCCGCGCGGAGCTGGTTGTACGTCCGCCAGAGCACCGGTGCCGCGACCACTCCGACCCCGGCCAACCCGACCAGCGCGAAGATCACCCCGTTGATCACCGCGTCGAAGTTCTGTGCCGGCGAGTAGACCGCCGCGACACCGATGATGCCGACCGCGACCAGCACCCCGCCCCCGATGAACCGGAGTACGAAGGCCCGCCGGTCGCTCTCCTCGACGACCGCCCCGAGCCACGGGACCGGCATCGCCTCGCCCCAGCGCCGCCGCCGCTCGGGCGCCGACTGGTGCCAGATCACGCCCGCGCCGACCGCGATGATGGCCACCAGCCAGCCGGCGGTGCCCGCCGCGCCCACCGAGTCGAAGACCATCACCTGGATCAGCAGGACACCGAGCCCGATCCCGACGAACGGCAGGAGCTGGGCCACATCCCGCCGGGGCGGCACGGCGGTGTCACCGGGCCGCAGCGGCACCACCGCCCAGAACGCCGCGTACAGCAGCAGTCCGAGCCCACTCAGCCCGAGCAGCACCATGAACGCGACTCGCACGCGCAGCACCGAGATGCCGAGGTGGTCGGCGATGCCGGCGGCGACGCCGGCGGCCATCCGATGCTCGGGGGCCCGGTAGAGGCGCGGAGGTGGGGTCACGATGCTGATCGCAGGCTCCCTGGTCACGGTGGTGGGCTGGGCGCGGGGCGGTACATCCGATCGTCACACGCTGCGGCGTCCGACGACCACGGGGACGCCCCCGACATTCCGGCCCCCCGGATCTCAGGGTGGCGTCAGGGTCGGGTCCTGAGGTCGTTCGGGCGAGGTGGGCAGCAGGATCGAGACATGACCGAGGAAGCTGCCCCGCCGCCCCGCCCCGGGTCGGCACAGCCGGGCGGTTCAGTACCGCCCGCACCGCCCACGACGCCCGCCGGCTGGACCGAGCCCACCACGTTCGGCCCGCCGACCGCGCCGCCGCCGGGCGCCACGTCCGGCGCGTACGAGCCGCCGAGCGCGGGCTACGCGCCCGGTGCCGGCTTCGCCGCCGGCACGGGCTACGCACCAGGCGGGGGTACGACCGGCACGGGCCACGGCCCCGGCGCGGGTACGCCTCCGGGGCCCGGCGCGCCGCTGGGCGGTGCCGGCTTCACCTCGCGGTACGGGCTGGTCCGGCCCCGCGACGGCCGTTACCTGGCCGGGGTCTGCGCGGCGATCGGGCGGGCTACCAACACCGATCCGGTGCTGTGGCGGGTGCTCCTCGCGGTGCTCGGGTTCTTCGGCGGTATCGGCATCCTGGTGTACGTCGCCGCCTGGCTGATCATCCCGAACGAGGGCGACACGGCGTCCCCGGTGGAGTCGATGCTGGGGCGGGGCCGCTCCAGCATGTCCCCGGTGACCGTGATCATCCTGGGCATCCTCGTGGCCGCGAGCTTCGGCTACATCGTCACCGACGCCTTCCGGGCGGTGCTGCTCGGCGCGGCCATCCTGATCGGCGGCGCGTTGCTGCTCAACCGGGACAACCGTGGGCCACAGCCCCCGGGCGGGCCGGTGCCGCCCTCCCCGGCTGGCACGCCACCCGGCCCGGTCCCCCCGGTCGCCTGGCCGGCTCCGACGTACGGCACGGTTCCACCCGCCGGTCCGCTGGCGACCGCGCCGCTGTCGGGTGGCGCGCCGTCGTACAGCGGCCCGCCGGAGAGCGCGTACGCGTCAATCCAGGGCGGCCAGCCGGCCACCATAGCGCAACCGACCGTCGGCGCGGAGCCGGTGTCCCAGCCGGCGGTGGTGTTCGGGGCAGGCCCGGTGTCCGCACAGCCGGCCGGCGTCACGACCGGACCGCAGGGCACCGGCTGGCCGGCGCCCGAGCAGGGCTGGCCGGGCAGCGGCGCGCCCACCCTCGCTACGCCCACCAGCGGCTGGCCTTCGGCACCGGTGACCGCCGTGCCAGCGGCCGGCCCTGTCAGCCAGCCGGGGACGACGACACCGGGCGGGTACCGCCCTCCGTTCGCGCCACACGGCCCGTACGCCACGCCGGCGCCGCCCGCGTACCCCCCGCCCAAGCCACCGAAGCCGCCGAAGCGGCCCCGGGAGCGTTCGCCGCTCGGCGCGGTGACCTTCTCGCTGATCTTCCTGGCGCTCGGCGTGGTCGCCCTGCTCGACCTGCTGGACGTCTTCGACGTCAGCGCCTCGGCGTACTTCGCGGCCGCGTTGGCCACCATCGGGCTGGGGCTGCTGGTCGGCACCTGGTTCGGCCGTGCACGCTGGTTGATCGCGCTGGGCCTGGTGACGGCCGCCGCGCTGGGCACGGCGACGGTTGCCGAGTCCTACGACCGGATCAGGGGCGTCGACGGCGCGGTCACCTGGGCGCCCACCGACTACCGCGACCTCGCCGACCGGTACGAGAACAGCTTCGGTGACGCCGTCCTCGACCTGCGGGGCATCGACTTCACGAAGCGGGACACCCAGGTGACAGTGGCGATCAACTTCGGTCAGGCAACTGTCGTCGTACCGCCCAACGTGGACGTCACCACGGTGGCCGACGTCAACGCCGGCGACGCCACTGTCTTCGGCAACCGCTCCGGCGGGATCGACGGCAAGCTGCGGGAGTCCACCGACCTGGGCGCGGACGGCCCCGGCGGCGGAAAGCTGCGCCTGTACATCCACGTCAATGCCGGCAACCTGGAGGTGACCCGGTGAAGGCTCACCGTACGGACCTGCTCTCGTTCGCATTCGGGCTGCTGTTCCTGGCCCTGTCGGCCTGGTGGCTGCTCGCTCAACTACTCGGGCTCGCGCTGCCGCCGGTCGGCTGGTTCCTGGCCGGCGCGCTGATCCTGATCGGAGTGTTCGGTCTGGTCGGCGCGTTGCGTTCGGGCCGCTCAGGCCGCCCGGAGCCGAACGAGATCGCCGAGCCGGGTACGACGGACGCCGCCACGGTCACGCCCGAGCCGGTCAGCGTCACACCCGAGCCCGGCACGGCCGAGCGCGGCACGCCGCAGACCGCCGCATTCGAGCCGGTCACCTTCGAGCCGGCCACGTTTGAACCCACGCCCGACGCGACGCCCACGGCTGAGCTGCGGACCCCGGAGCCGCCCACGGCGGACGTGGTACACCCCGCCTGGCTGGCCCACGCCCCGGCAGAGCCGGGGACCCCGCCGGACACGGCCGAGCCCGCCGAGCCGGCCCAGGTCGACCACCCGGTCACCCAGGCCGACGCGAAGCGGGCAACCGGTCCGGCGGTCGGCGATGCTCCGGCCGGTGACGACGATCCGACGGTCGGCGGGCATCCGGCCAGTGACGACGCTCCGGGGGTCGGCGACGAGCGGACGGGGCGGCGCGAGAGTTCCTGAGCCGGCTGTCGGCCCGCGCCGCCCCCGGCGAGGGTTCGGCGGTGCGGTCGGCGCGGGCAGGCGCATATGCTGGCTGGTGGAGATCTCGCCTCCGCCGGCCGGCCCGTCCCGCCATGGCGCCCCCGCCGCGATTCCCGTCTCTACCCCGTCAGGAGCCCGCCCGTCATGACGCAGTCCCCCGCCGTGCGTACCACCGGCCGGTCCGGTCCGGTCCGCATCGGCGAGCGCGCCGCCCGTACGCTCGTCGCCGAGCTGGCCCGGATGAACGACCCGAAGGTCGCCCTGCTGGTCGGCGCGAGCCCGGAGTCCGCGGTGCTGGCCGCGGCGATCGAGGCGTTGCTCCCCGGCGACCGGCTCACCGTGACACCCGCCGAGTCCTCCACCGCCGCCGCGCTCCGCGAGCACGTCACCGCCCAGGGCCGGTGGGTCGCCGACCGGGTACGCGTGGTCGACTCGCTCGGCGACGCCGAGGCCGCCGCGGTGGTCATCGCCGGCGAGGCGTTCACCGGCACCGCCGAGGAGGCCCGTAGCGGCATTCAAGGCCTGTCGAAGTACCTCACCGACGGCGCGGTGCTGAGCGTCGCCACCACCGCCACGCCGGGCCGGACCACCGGCGCTGCCGGCGAGCTGGCCCGCCAGGACGCCCTGTACGGCGTCGGCGGGGACCTGGTGCTGCGCAACTCGCCGCCGGTACGGGTCTACCGGTTGCGGTTCACGCCGGCCAGCCCGGCTGCGGCCGACCGGCTGGCTCCGGCGTACCGGCCGTCGAGCGTGCCCCTGACCAGAGGCATGCACATCGACTCGAACGGTGTGGCCGCGGCCGGCATCACGTTGGGTCTGGCGGCGCTGGCCCGGGTGGCGCGTCCGTCGTCCAAGCTGTGGCTGCTGCCGGCGCTGGCGGCCGGCCCCGTCGCCGCGTTCTTCCGTGATCCTCAGCGGGACGTGCCGGAGGACCCGAACGCCGTGGTGGCCAGCGCGGACGGGAAGGTCCTGTCGGTGCAGCGGCTGTACGACGAGCGCTTCGGCGACGGCGAATGGCTGCGCGTGGCGGTCTTCCTGTCGGTGCTGGACGTGCACGTCAACCGTGCTCCGGTCGCCGGCAAGGTGGTTGACTACTTCGTCGCCGACGGTGGCTTCGTCAACGCCATGAAGCCGGACGCCGAGCACAACGTCGCCGCGTACACCGTTCTGGACACCAGCCGCGGCACGGTGGTGGTCGCGCAGCGGACCGGCCTGATCGCCCGCCGCATCGTGCAGCGCGCGCCGATCGGTGCGCTGCTGGCCAGGGGCGAGCGTTTCGGGCTCATCCGGTTCGGCTCGCGGACCGACGTCTACCTGCCGGCCGACGCCGCGGAGCCGCTGGTGGGGCCGGGCGACAAGGTGATCGGCGGTTCCACGGTCATCGCCCGCTGGCGCTGAGACCGGGATGCGAAAACGGGGCGCCGCTGTCCGCGGCGCCCCGTTTCGTGTGTCTGATCAGGCGGTACGACGCTGGCGCAGCCAGAGCACCGGCCCGCTCACCAGGTAGCCGACCACGATCAGGGCGAACGTGAGCCGGATGTCGACGAGCGCGCCGACCACCGGGGCGAGCCAGAGCCACGGCGGCAGCTTCACCAGGCGCGCCAGCTTGGCGTACGGGAAGCTGGACACCATCGCGAAGGCGAGCAGTGCCACACCGGCCACCAGCACGAGACCGGGCACGGGCAGGCCGATCGCCACGGTGAGGGCGAGCACGGCGGCGGCCATGGTGGTCGGGACGCCGCAGAAGAAGCGACCGTCCTTCGGCGAGACGTTGAAGCGGGCCAGCCGGATCGCCGCACACGCCGCGACCAGTGCACACGCCACCGCAGCCGCGGCCGTCGACACGGAGCCGGCGAGCGAGGCGTAGACCACCACGGGTGCGGCGAGACCGAACGAGCACATGTCGGCCAGCGAGTCCATCTGGGCGCCGAACGGGCTGGCGACGCCCAGTCGACGCGCCAACGCACCGTCGAGCCCGTCGAAGATGACGCAGGCGATCAGGCAGAGGGCGGCGATGCGCACCTCACCCTGCATCGCGAGGAAGATCGCCAGCATGCCGAGCATCAGGCTCGACAGGGTGCAGGCGTTGACGACGGCGAACTTCATCCGGCGGGCCATCGTGCGCTCGCCGGGGAGCAGGGGGATCGATCCGGCGGTGGCCTCGTCGGTGTGCGCCATCGGCAGCGCCGGGCTGACCGGCATGACCGCCTCGATCTCGGCGCGAGTGACAGCCCCCGGCCGGCTGAGCCGGTCCAGGCCGTAGCGACGGCGCTGGCGGTCGGCGTACCGGTGCTCGGTCAGTGTCAGGTCGGTGGCCCGAGGGTCACCGTCACGGCGACCCACCCGGACCAGCAGCACCTGGCGGGCGAACGTGCTGCTGCGGCGCAACCGGCCCGCCCAGCGACGCCCTGCGGGGCGCGGACTGTCAGTCGTACGACGCCGGCGCCATGGGGCTCTCGGCACGTTTCCTCCATCACCGGATCGGCTTACCGCCGTAGGGCGGGTGTCCGGCTGTCTCGTGCCGGACCGTGCGTGGCCCGGCAGCCGTTTTGCGGAGTACACCATCGCATAGGGGAACATGGCTTGGCGATAGCTGCCGGCGGTACTTATCTGGTGCAAACCGCGCGAACCGCCTTGTTATTCCCATCCCGGGCTTCATCGCCCGTTTCCTCCACCATTCCCGTCTCTGACTCTACCGGAGGGTAGCCAACTCGGCTCGCTGAGCCGAGTGCTATGAACCCAGCTGTCCGATTGCCGAGGCAGCGATACCGGTCAGCGGCAGGTCAGCGGTATCGGCGGCGGTGAACCAGCCGGCCCGCGCGGTCGAGCCACCGGCGGACTCCGTCACCACCGCGTCGGTGGGTACGTCCACCAGCACCCGATAGATCACCCGGACGCCGTGCCAGTCCAGCGGACGACCCTCCGGGCCGAGCGCGGCCGGGTTGTGCAGGTTGTCCACGCCGAGCAACTCCACCACGCGGCCCACCTGACCACCCTCCTCGACGAGTTCCCGGAGCAGCCCGACGGTCGGCTGCTCGCCGTGGTCGGTGCCGCCGCCGGGCAGGTGCCACTTGCCGGCCCCGGGGTAGCCGTCGGCGATCTGGGTCAGCAGGATCCGCCCCGCCGGGTCGGTGACCAGCCCGTACGCCCCGAAGCGCAACCGCCGGTCCGGATGCGACGCCGGGAGTGGCTCGACGGACGGATACGCGTCGACCGGAAGTGGGACGACCGGCAGGCCGAGCAGTTCGGCGCTGAACGGCGTCAACGGCAGCTCGGTGGCGGCCTCGGGGCTGACCCAGCGACCCTCGACCGTGCCCCCGCCGGTGACCTCGGGCACATCGCCGCGCACGGTCATCTCGAAGAGCAACCGGTCGGTGTGCATCGACACACCGTCACCCGCGTCGGCGTCCACGTCCGCGACGACGGATCGCAACCGGCCCACCGAGACGGTCAGCCCGGTCTGCTCGGAGACCGTACGTACCACGGCCCGCTCAGGGTGCTCCGCATGCGCGACGAGCCCTCCAGGCAGCGACCAGACCCGCTCACCACCACCCCGAACGACCAAGAACCGCCTCAGCTGCTCGAAGAACCCATAAACAGCAACCCGCCGCGCCAAAACCCCCACACCCACTCCCCCGCTCCCCCGCCGCCCGGCCCGCCGGCCCGCCCCGCCGGCCCGCCCCGCCGGCCCAGCCCGGTGATCATGAAGTTATTGCCGTCCATCTCGGCGTGTCCTGACAATAACTTCATGATCACCGCGGTGCAGGGGTGATGCGGTGGAGGGGGGGAGGGAGGGGGGAGAGGGGGGAGGGAGGGGGGTCAGGTTAGTTGGGCTGCTTGGACTGCTTCTGCTGTCACCTCGGTGAGGTGGTCTGTGGGGAGGGCGCCCAGTTCTTCGCGGGCGAACCAGCGGGCCTCGCAGGTGGAGCCACCCACGTCGGCGATGGTCAGCGGGTTGGGCTGGTCGACCACCACCCGGTAGAAGGCGCGTACGCCGTGCCAGTCGATGGGGTAACCCTCCGGGCCCAGCGAGGCGGCGTCACGGTGGCTCGCGACACCCAGCAGCTCGACGAGGCGGCCCGCCTGGCCGGTCTCCTCGACCAGTTCCCGGATGAGCGCCGCGCCGGGCTGCTCGCCGTAGTCGGTGCCGCCGCCGGGCAGGTGCCAGCAGCCGGCGCCCGGGTAGCCGTCGGAGATCCGGGTGAGCAGCACCCGGCCGGCCGGGTCGGTGCACACCGCGTACGCGGCGAAGCGCTGGGCGCGGTGCAGCCCGTCCGGGCCGGGGACCGCGTAGAAGGAGGGGAACTCGGGAGCCTCGTCGGGCACCACGTCGGCCGAGGAGGCGGGCAGACCGAGGGCGCGCGCGGTGAACGAGCGCAGCGGCAACTGCCGCGCCTCGTCCAGGGTGTACCAGCGAGCGAGGTCGGTGGGGCGCTCGCCGGCCCGGTCGGCGAGGGTGCCGCCGCGCACCGTCACGCGGTAGATCAGCCGGTCGGTGTGGATGGTGATGCCGCGCTCGGGCAGGGCCCGCATGTCGGCGAGCACGTCCGCCAGGCCGCGGACGGCGACCGAGAGCCCCGTCTCGGCAGCGGTCTCGCGGACGACTGTGTGGTTGGGGTCCTCGCCGTGGTCGACCGCCCCGCCGGGCAGGGACCACGTGCCGGGGGTGCCGGAGCGCTCCGATGCGCGGACCAGCAACACTCGGCCGTCTGAATCAGCACAAACTGCGTATGCCGCGATCCTGCGAAGCGGCTCCAGCATGGTGGTCACGGGTCCAAATTCTCCCCGGGCCGCGTTACCGGAACGGAAAAGAGTCGGATTCCTGACTCCCGGCTTCCCGCTCAGGGATCGATCAGGGTAGGCATCCGGGCGGTCACCGAGGGCAGAGCGGGCCCCGGCGCGGACCGTGGAGACATGACACCTACCGCCGCTTCCCACGCCCCGTACAAGCAGCTCCGGCGACCCATCACCGACCGCATGGTGGCGGGGGTCGCCAGCGGCCTCGGCCGCTACTTCGACGTCGATCCCACACTGGTCCGCGTGACCTTCGCCGTCACCGGCCTGCTCACCGGCGGACTCGCCCTGCTCGCGTACCCGATCATGTGGTTCCTGATGCCCGAGGAGCCCACCGGCGCGCCCGCCTGGCCGCACCCGGCGGGCGTCGCGCCCACCGCCGGGTCCGCGCCCGGCGGTCCACAGCCGGGGTACGCCCCGACGCCGCCCTACCCGCCGACGACCCCGCCGGCGGCGTGAGGACGGCTCACTCCCACTCGATGGTGCCCGGCGGCTTGCTGGTCACGTCCAGCACCACCCGGTTGACCTCGGCGACCTCGTTGGTGATCCGGGTGGAGATCCGCGCAACCACCTCGTAGGGCAACCGCGACCAGTCGGCGGTCATCGCGTCCTCGCTGGAGACCGGACGCAGCACCACGGGATGCCCGTAGCTGCGCCCGTCACCCTGCACGCCGACGCTGCGCACGTCGGCGAGCAGCACCACGGGGAACTGCCAGACGCCCCGGTCCAGGCCGGCGGCCGTCAGCTCCTCGCGGGCGATCAGGTCGGCCTGACGCAGCAGGTCGAGGCGGTCCCGGTCGACGGCGCCGATGATCCGGATGGCCAGACCGGGACCGGGGAACGGGTGCCGCCAGACCATCGCCTCGGGCAGGCCGAGCTGGAGGCCGAGCGCGCGGACCTCGTCCTTGAAGAGTGTGCGCAGCGGCTCGACGAGCGCGAACTTCAGGTCCTCCGGCAGGCCGCCGACGTTGTGGTGGCTCTTGATGTTGGCGGTGCCGGTGCCGCCGCCGGACTCGACCACGTCCGGGTAGAGGGTGCCCTGGACGAGGAACTCCACGTCACCGTGCGAGGCGATCTCGCGGGCGGCGGCCTCGAAGACCCGGATGAACTCCCGACCGATGATCTTGCGCTTCTGCTCGGGATCGGTCACCCCGGCCAGCGCGCCGAGGAACCGCTCCGCCGCGTCGACCACCTTCAGCTTGATGCCCGTGGCGGCGACGTAGTCCTTCTCGACCTGCTCGGCCTCACCGGCGCGCAGCAGGCCGTGGTCGACGAAGACGCAGGTGAGCTGGTCACCGACCGCCCGGTGCACCAGCGCGGCGGCGACCGCCGAGTCCACCCCGCCGGAGAGGCCGCAGATGACCTCCTTGTCGCCGACCTGCGCCCGGATCAGGGCGACCTGCTCGTCGATGATGTTCTCGGGCGTCCAGGTCGGCTCGATGCCGGCGATGTCGTAGAGGAAGCGGGTCAGCATCTCCTGGCCGTGCGCGGTGTGCCCGACCTCCGGGTGGAACTGGACGCCGGCCCGACGGCCGGCCACGTCCTCGAAGGCCGCGACGGGAGCGCCCGCCGACTCGGCGGTCACCGTGAAGCCCTCGGGCGCCTCGGTGACGCAGTCACCGTGGCTCATCCAGACCGGCAGGTCCGCCGGCAGGTCACGCAGCAGCACGCCCGGCTCGGTGAGGCGGGGACGCAGCGGCGTGCCGCCGTACTCGCGGTTGCCCGTCCGCGCGACGGTGCCACCGAGCGCCTGGGCCATCGCCTGGAAGCCGTAGCAGATGCCGAAGACCGGCACGTCGGACGTGAACAGGCCGGCGTCGATCTGCGGGGCGTCCGGCGCGTACACGCTGGCCGGACCGCCGGAGAGGATGATCGCGGCCGGGTTCTTCGCCAGCATCTCGGCGACCGGCATCGAGTGCGGCACGATCTCGGAGTAGACCTTCGCCTCGCGGACCCGGCGCGCGATGAGCTGGGCGTACTGGGCTCCGAAGTCCACCACGAGGACAGGGCGAGGCAGGCTCATGTGCACAAAGCCTACCGACAGTCACCCCCGACCCGAGCCGCGCCCCACGCACTCGGCGCGGCGGCGGCACCGTTGGTGGTATGCCCTGATATGTCCGGCAGGGCGTCGCCGGCGTTCCGCATCTCGATACGGTGCGCGACGATCCCCAAGCAAATCGGACGGAGGCGTGCCGATGACCGAGGTGACCGTCCGGGACTTCCGCCCCACGGACGGCGAGGCGCTGTCGGCCCTGGTCGTCCGCTGCCTGCGGGAGGTGAACAGCCGCGACTACCCGGCCGAGCTGATCGACCGGATGTGCGACCACTTCACCGCCGACCGGTTCCGCGAACTCAGTGCCGAGCGGCGGATCTACGTCGCCGAACACCACGGACGCCCGGTCGGCACGGTGTCCCGCGACGGCAACAAGGTCTACACCATGTTCGTCGACCCGGACGCGCACGGCCGCGGCATCGGCCGCCGGTTGATGCGGCACGTCGAGGAACTGGCCCGGGCCGAGGGGCACACGTTCATGGAGACGGGCGCCAGCCACACCGGGCACGGGTTCTACCACCGGATCGGTTACACCGACGTGCGGGTCAGCGACACCGTCTTCGGCGTCAACCACATCCTCCGCCGGCCCCTGTCAGGGGCGTAGCGCGGCCGGGGCGTCCGCGGGTACCGCCGGCTTGTCCGGGGGTACGGGGGCTACCCGGCGGTACGGGGTGCCCAGGGATGGGCGGGGGTCCTGGGCACCCTTGTTGGGCCAGAAGGACATCGCCCGTTCGGCCTGTGCGGTGATCGTCAGGGACGGGTTCACGCCCAGGTTCGCCGACACGGCCGCGCCGTCGACCACGTGCAGCCCCGGATGGCCGTACACCCGGTGCCAGGGGTCGACCACGCCGTCGGCCGGAGTGGCGCCGATCACCGCCCCGCCCAGGATGTGCGCGGTGACCGGGATGTCGAACGGCTCGGTGAGCGAGCCGCCGGGCGTACCGCCGATCTCCTCGGCGAGCAGCCGGGTGGCGGTGTTGCCAGCCGGGATCCACGTCGGGCTCGGCATGCCGTGACCCGGCCCGGCGACCAACCGCCGACCCCACAGGCCGCGCCGCCAGCGGGTGGTCAGCGAGTTGTCCACCGACTGCATCACCAGGGCGATCACCGTCCGCTCCGACCAGCCACGCACCGACAGCATCCGGGCGGCCAGCCGCGGCTGCCGGACGATGCTGCCCAGCCACCGCCGGACCCGGTGCGGACCCCCGTCGACAAGCAACGACTGGAGCAGACCCATCGCGTTGGAGCCGCGGCCGTAGCGGACCGGCTCGATGTGGGTCTGCGGGTCGGGGTGGAACGAGCTGGTGATCGCCACGCCCTCGGTGAAGTCGGTCCGCTGCTGCCGGGCCCGCTGCCGGGGCATCGACGCGCCGAGGATCGCCTCCGAGTTGGTCCGGGTCAGCGCGCCCAGCCGATCCGACAGGCGCGGCAGCGCACCGGTGGCCTTCATCTCGTGCAGCAGCCGCTGGGTGCCCAGCGCGCCGGCCGCGAAGACCACCTGGTCGGCGTGGATCACCTGCCGCCGTCGGCGCAACCACGCGCCGGTGCGCTCGGTGTGCACCTCGTATCCACCGCCGGTGGCCGGACGGACGGCCGTCACCGTGGTCAGCGGGTGCACGGTGGCACCCAGCCGCTCGGCGAGCCAGAGGTAGTTCTTGGCCAACGTGTTCTTGGCCCCGTGTCGGCACCCGGTCATGCACGAGCCACAGTGCAGGCAACCGGTGCGCTCCGGGCCGACACCGCCGAAGTAGGGGTCGGCGACGCGCTGGCCCGGACGGCCGATGTGCACACCGACCGGGGTGGCGCGGAAGGTGTGCCCCACCCCCATCCGGTCGGCCACCGCCCGCATGGCGCGGTCCGCGCCCGTCTGGATCGGGTACGTGGTGACGCCGAGCATCCGTTTCGCCTGGTCGTAGTGGCGGGCCAACTCGTCACGCCAGTCGGTGACGTCGCGCCACTGCGGATCGGTGTAGAAGGCGTCCAGCGGCTCGTAGAGGGTGTTCGCGTAGACCAGCGACCCGCCGCCCACTCCGGCCCCGGAGAGCACCAGCACGCCGCCGGACCGGCCGGCGGTCCCGCGGAGCAGGGTGAGCCGCTGGATGCCGTAGCAGCCCAACTTCGGTGCCCAGAGGAACCGGCGCAGGCGCCACGAGGTCTGCGGGAACTCGTCGTCGGCGAAACGGCGGCCGGCCTCGACGACACCGACCGAGTAGCCCTTCTCCGCGAGCCGCAGCGCGGTGACACCACCGCCGAAGCCGGACCCGATGACGACCACGTCGTACCGCATGGACGCATCATTACCCGCCAGTAGCGCTCGCGCCAGCGCCCGTTTTCGCGCGATCATGCACCGGCCGACCGACCCGGCGCCTCCCGGCCGCAACCTGGAGCACCCGTCGGAGCGTTGTTCCGGATACGGGTGGAAGGAAGCACACGATGATTCTGGGGTCGATGGAGCCGCGCCGACGCTGGCTGCTGCTCGGGTTGGCGGCACTCGCCGTCATCGCGTTGATCGTGGGTGGAGCGACGGTGATCACGCGGCTGAGCGGCGACGACAAGCCCGCCGGCACCCCGCTGGCCGGCTCGCCGAGCCCGTCGTCGGCCGCCCCGGCCACCCCCAGCCCGAGCGGCCCGCCCCCGGGCGCGAACATCAAGGGCCCGTTGACACTGCTGCTGGTCGGCGTGGACACCCGGGTCAGCGTGCCGGGCTGGGAGCCGCACTCCGACGCCGTCCTGGTGCTGCACGTGCCGAAGGGGCTGGATCGGGCGTACCTCTTCTCCCTGCCCCGCGACCTGCTGGTGGACATCCCGGCGTTCCCCAAGGCCGGCTACAAGGGCGGCAAGACCAAGCTCACCCACTCGATGAGCTTCGGCAGCCGGGTGCCCGGCAAGCCCAAGCAGCCGAGCACCGCCCAGGGGTACGAGCTGCTGCGCAGCACGGTGAGCGGGTACACCGGGCTGCGGATCGACGCGGGCGCGGTGCTCACCTTCGGCGGGTTCGACAAGCTGGTGAACGCCCTCGGCGGGGTGGACATCTACGTCGACCAGCGGGTGGCGTCCCTGCACCGCAAGCCGGACGGCAAGTACCGGGACAGCGCGCCCGGCGGCTACACCGGGCCGCAGAAGGTCTATGAGAAGGGCGAGCAGCACCTCAACGGGTGGCAGGCGCTGGACTACGCCCGGCAGCGCTACATCACCGGCGGCGACTACGCCCGCCAGCGCCACCAGCAGCAGCTCGTCAAAGCCCTGACCCGCAAGATCCTCGACGAGGGCCTGGCCCGACAGCCCGAGCGCGTCGACCAGGTGGTCGCCGCCCTGGGCGACACCCTGGTGTACGTGGGTGGTGACCGGATCGTCGACCTGGCGTACGCCCTCAGCGGGGTGCCGGAGAACCAGTTCACCCTGGTCGGCCTGCCCGGTTCCGGCGTCGGCAAGGGCAGCGCCTACCGCGGCGAACAGCTCACCGGCGAGGGGCGGGCCTTCATCACCGAACTCCGCGCCGGCCGCGCGGAGGCGTATCTGAAGGCCCACCCCAACCTGGTGGTCAAGAAGTAACCCCGGCTCAGAGCTTCTTGGGTTGGGCGGGCTTCTTGGTGCCGTACAGCCACGCGTCGAAGAGGGCGTCGAGCTGCTTGCCGGAGATGCGCTCGGCGAGGGCCACGAACTCGGCCGTGGTGGCGGTGCCGTTGCGCTTCTCCGCCGCCCAGGTCTTGACGATCTCGAAGAACGCCTTGTCGCCGACGGCCACCCGCAGCGCGTGCAGGGTCATCCCGCCACGCTGGTAGACCGACTCGCTGAACAGGTCCTTCACGCCCGGCTTGCCGGGCGGGGTCTTCCACACCGTGGGGGGCACCTGCTGGTACCGGACGTCGAACGCCTGCTTGGCGGTGTACTCCTTGGTGTGCTCCGCCCAGAGCCACTCCGCGTACGTCGCGAAGCCCTCGTTGAGCCAGATGTCCTCCCACTTGGCCAACGCCACGCTGTCGCCGAACCACTGGTGGGCAAGCTCGTGGGCGACCACCTCGGTGTTCTCGCCCCGCCGGAAGAAGCCGGCCGAGTAGACCGGGCGGCTCTGCGTCTCCAGTGCGTACCCGATCCGGCTGTCCGAGACCACCACGCCGCCGTACGCGTCGAACGGGTACGGCCCGAACACGGTCTCCAGGTAGTCGGCCACCGTGACGGTCTTCGCGATCGACGCGTCGGACGCGCCCTTGGCCACCTTGGTGGTGACCGCGCTGTAGACCGGCTTGCCCTTGTGCTGACCGGTGGTGATCCGGAACTTGCCGATCACCACGTTGCTCAGGTAGCTGGCCATCGGCGACTTCTCCGACCACTTCCAGGTGGTCCAGCCGTCAGTGGTGCTGTTGCCGGCCGGCACGCCGTTGCTGACGGCGGTGACGCCCTGCGGGACGGTGATCTCGAACTCGTACGCGGCCTTGTCCGACGGGTGGTCGTTGACCGGGAACCAGGTGCTCGCCGACTCGGGCTGGCCCAACGCGATCGCGCCGTCGGCGGTGTGCAGGAACCCGCCATCGCCCAGCAGCTCGTTCTTCAGCGGCTTCGGCACCCCCTCGTACGCGATGTCGACCACGAAACCGTTGCCCGTGATGAGCCCGGCCGCCGGCTTGATCACCAGCTCGTTCTTGTCCCGGGTGTAGGTGGCCGGGGTGGCGTCCACGGTGACCGTCTTGACGGTCAGGCCGGCCAGGTCGAGGTTGAACGTCGACAGGTCCGCCGTCGCGGTGGCCTGGACGGTGGTCGTACCCGTCAACCGGTCCTTCGCCGGGTCGTAGCGCACCTTCACGGTGTACTGCCCGACGTCGTACCCGCCGTTGCCGTAGCTCGGGAAGTACGTGTCGCCGACCCCGGCGGCTCCGGCGGTGAAGGCCCGCGACGGCGTCGGGGACGCGCTCGGCGACGGCGCCGCCGCCTCCGGTGTGGACGAGTCGCATCCGGACAGCACGAGCGCCCCGGTCACCAACAGACCGGCGCCCACGCGCAGCCGGTGTCGCCTACCCCGCATCACGAACCTCCCCGTAAGCCCGGCGTGGATGGCCTCGCCACCCCCGCGCGACCGGCGCTCCTGCCCGATCGCAGGCGGCAGCCTATCGATTGATGATCACGGGGTCGTCACGGCAGTGTGGGTGCGGCGCCGCCGACCAGCCACGCGTCGAGCAGAGGTCGGAGCGGCCGGTCGGCCACCCGTTCGGCCAGTGCCACGAAGTCCGAGGTGGTGGCGTTTCCGGCGCTCCGCTCGGACGTCCACGTGCGCAGGATGCGGAAGAAGGTGTCGTCGCCGACGGTCCGGCGCAGCGCGTGCACGGCCAGCGCGCCACGCTTGTAGACGGCGGTGCCGAACATCCGCTCCCGTCCCGGCTCGATCGACGGCTGCGACCAGTCGGTCGACGCGTACTGCGACTCGAAGTTGCGCTGCGCGGTGCGACCGCCGTCGTGCTCCTCCCACAGCCACTCGGCGTAACTGGCGAAGCCCTCGTTGAGCCAGATGTCGCCCCACCGGTACAGGGACACGCTGTCGCCGAACCACTGGTGAGCCAGCTCGTGTGCCACCACGGACGGGTTGGGGTGGTCGCCCGAGAAGAAGGCCGGCCCGTAGACCGGCCGGGACTGCGTCTCCAACGCGTAGCCGATCCGCTCGTCGGCGACGACGATCCCACCGTACGAGTCGAACGGGTACGGGCCGAAGCGGCTGGCCAGGAAGTCGACGATCTCGCCGGTACGGGCCACCGAGCTGGCCGCGCCACCGGTCGCCGGCAGACTCGCCGCGACCGCGGTGACCATCGGACGTCCGCCGTGGACGCCGGTGACCACCCGGTAGTTCCCGATCACGAGGGTGCTCAGGTAGCTGGCCATCGGGGTGCGCTCCGACCAGCGCCAGGTCGTCCACCCGTCGGCGCTGCTCTGCGGACCGGGCACCCCGTTGCTCAACGCGGACACTCCGTCCGGGACGGTCACCGCGATGTCGTAGCTCGCCTTGTCGGACGGGTGGTCGTTGACCGGGAACCAGGTGGCAGCCGAGTCGGGTTGACCGAGAGCGATGGCCCCGTCGGCGGTGTGCAGGAAACCGCCGCTGCCCAACTCGCCGTCGGCGACGGAGGTGGGCACGCCCGCGTAGTCGACCCGCACGGTGAACGACCGTCCCCGTGCAAGCCCGTCGCGCGGGGTCACCACCAACTCGCCGTCCTTGCGGCGGTGCTCGGCGCGCTTGTCGGCGACGGTGACCGCGCCGACGTTCAGGCCGACCAGGTCCAGGTTGAAGCGGGACAGATCCTGGGTGGCCGTCGCCGTGATGGTGGCCCGACCGGTGAGCCGGTCGGTCGTCGGGTCGTAGCGGACGTCCAGCCCGTAGTGCGTGACGTCGTAGCCGCCGTTGCCACGGCCCGGCACGTACGGGTCGCCGGCGTCCGCGGCACCTGGTCGGAAACCGTCGTCGTCGTGGCCCGTGCAGGCGGTCCCGGTCAGCGCGACGGCGCAGCCCAGCGCCGTAAGGGCGGCGGTCAGCCGACGGCGGTGCGGCCTGGGTCCGCTCCGGACCATGCACGACTCCTTCTACGCCATCCCCTGGTCAGGAACGAGCGTAGCCAGCCAGCCGTCGTCCGATGGCCGTATCGGGGCGACCGCCTCGCGGCAGGCGACGAGAGGCCGGCCCCGCAGGATCGCGGGGCCGGCCTTCCAGCGTCACCTCGTCAGCGGTCGAGGACCAGGCCGACCTTCTGGAACTCCTTGAGGTCGCGGTAACCGCACTTGGCCATCGCCCGACGCAACCCACCGAACAGGTTGAGCTGACCGTCGGCCTCGTCCGCCGGGCCGAAGAGCAGCTGCTCCATCGAGCCGAGCGGCTCACCGGACACCTCGAAGGCGCCCCGGGGCAGCGACGGGTGGCTGGCCGCCGAGTGCCACCAGGCGCCACCGGCGGGCGCCTCGTCGCACAGCGACAACGGCTCCCCGAGCATCACCGCGTCCGCGCCGCAGCCGAGGGCCTTGGCGATGTCACCGGAGGTCTGGATGTCGCCGTCGGCGATCAGGTGCACGTACCGGCCACCGGTCTCGTCGAGGTAGTCCCGGCGGGCCGCAGCGGCGTCCGCGATGGCGGTGGCCATCGGCACGCGGATGCCCAGCACCGACTCGGTCGTCGACCAGTCGTCGCCGCCGATGCCCACGATCACGCCGGCCGCGCCGGTACGCATCAGGTGCAGCGCCGTCTTGTAGTCCGTGCAGCCGCCGACGATCACCGGCAGGTCGAGGTCGGCGATGAACTCCTTGAGGTTCAGCGGCTCGTCGGTCGTCGACACGTGCTCGGCCGAGACGATGGTGCCCTGGATGACCAGGATGTCGACCCCGGCGTCCAGGATCACCGGCGCCAGCGCGAGGGTGTGCTGCGGGGAAACCCGCACCGCCACCGTGCCGCCACCGGCGCGCAGCTCGCGGACCCGCTCGGCGATCAGATCGGGGCGGATCGGCTCCGCGTACACCTCCTGGAGCCGCTTGGTGGCGCGGGCTTCCTCGTCGAGGCCGGCCAACTCGTCGAGCACCTTCGTCGGGTTCTCGTAACGGGTCCACAGCCCTTCGACGTTCAGCACCCCGAGACCGCCGAGCTGGCCGAGTCGGACCGCCGAGGACGGGCTCATCGTGGCGTCCGAGGGGTGCCCGACACAGGGGATGCCGAACGGGTACGCGTCGAGCTGCCACGCGGTCGAGACGTCGTCGACGTCCCGGGTCCGGCGGCTCGGCACGATGGCGATGTCGTCCAGGTGGTAGCCGCGCTGCGCGGTCTTGCCCAGCCCGATCTCGACCACGTCACGCATGGGGGACTCCAGATTGTTGGGGGATGGTCAGCGGGAGTGGTAGTTGGGCGCCTCGACGGTCATCTGGATGTCGTGCGGGTGGCTCTCCTTGAGCCCGGCCGCGGTGATCCGGATCAGCTGACCACGCCGGTGCAGCTCGGGGATGCTCTCCGCGCCGACGTACCCCATGGCGGCCCGCAGCCCGCCGATGAGCTGGTGGGCGACCGCGGACAGCGGGCCCCGGTAGGGCACCTGACCCTCGACGCCCTCGGGGACCAGCTTGTCCTCGGCGAGCACGTCCTGCTGGAAGTACCGGTCCTTCGAGTACGACTTGGCCTGCCCCCGCGACTGCATCGCGCCGAGCGAGCCCATCCCGCGGTACGCCTTGTACTGCTTGCCGTTGATGAAGATCAGCTCGCCGGGGCTCTCCTCGCAGCCGGCCAGCAGGCTGCCGAGCATCACGGTGTCCGCGCCGGCGACAAGCGCCTTCGCGATGTCGCCCGAGTACTGGATGCCACCGTCGCCGATCACCGGTACGCCGGCCGGGCCGGCGGCACGGGCCGCCTCCATGATCGCGGTGATCTGCGGGACACCGACGCCGGCGACGATCCGGGTCGTGCAGATCGCGCCCGGGCCCACACCCACCTTGATGCCGTCGGCACCGGCCTCGACCAGCGCGTTCGCGCCGGCGTACGTGGCCACGTTGCCGCCCACGATGTCGATCGTGACGTCCTTCTTGAGCCGGCGGACCATGTCCAGCACGGCCCGCTGGTGCCCGTGCGCCGTGTCCACGATCAGCACGTCGACGCCCGCGTCGACGAGCGTGCGCGCCCGCTTGTACGAGTCCTCGCCGACACCCACGGCGGCGGCCACCCGCAGCCGGCCCGCGTCGTCCTTGGTGGCGTTCGGGTACTGCTCGCTCTTGGTGAAGTCCTTCACGGTGATCAGCCCGCGCAGACGGTTGGCGGCGTCCACGATCGGCAGCTTCTCGACCTTGTGCCGGCGCAGCAGCTCCAGCGCCTCGTCCTTGCTCACCCCGACCTGGGCGGTGACCAGCGGCGTCCGGGTCATGATGTCGCGGACCGGGGTATCCGGCTCGGAGACGAAGCGCATGTCGCGGTTGGTCACGATGCCGACCAACTGGCCGTTGCCGTCCACCACCGGGACGCCCGAGATCCGGTACCGCCCGCACAGCTCGTCGACGTCGCGCAGCGTGTCGTCCGGGCTGGCGGTCACCGGGTTGGTGATCATGCCGGACTCGGAGCGCTTGACCAGGTCGACCTGGAGGGCCTGGTCCTCCACGGAGAGGTTGCGGTGCAGCACGCCGATGCCACCCTGGCGGGCCATGGCGATCGCCATCCGCGCCTCGGTGACCGTGTCCATGGCGCTGGACAGCAGCGGAACGGTCAGCTCGACGTTGCGGGTGAGCTTCGTCCGGGTGTTGACCCGACTGGGCACGACGTCCGACTCGCCCGGCTGGAGCAGCACGTCGTCGAAGGTGAGCCCGAGCGGAACGACCCGGGCCGAGCCGGCGGGCAGCTCGGGCAGGTGGCCGCCCAGGTCGGCGCGCTCGACGCCGGCCGGAAGATCAGTGCTGGGCGAATTTTCCACGATTGCTCCCCTGAGCTGCTCGGATGGGCTTCAGCGAGGTGGCACGGGCGGGCACCGGAACACGCCACGGCGCCGGCACGTCGTCCCATCGTACCCAGTGACCTGCGCGACCTGGATCGGCGGCGGCCGCCTCGGCGCGGTGCCGGGGGGCGGACGTCCGCGCCGCGTTGGGTCTACGGTGAGGGGGTGCACGACGAGCCCATCGACCCGTTCAACGGCGACCCGGCCGACCCGACCGCGGGCCTGGACGATCCGGGTGACGACGCGACGCCGGATCCACTGACCGACGTCGAGCGGCAGGACGTGCTGGAGGACCTCGCCGATCTGGAGATCTACCAGGCCCTGCTGGCGCCCATCGGCGTACGCGGGCTGGTCATCGAATGCGAGGACTGCCGGGAACCGCACTACTTCGACTGGGACCTGCTGCGGGGCAACCTGCGGCACCTGCTCAACTCGGGGCGGCCCCGGGTGCACGAGCCGGCGTACGACCCGGACCCGGACCACTACGTGACCTGGGACTACGCCCGTGGATACGCCGACGGGGTGCACGACACCCTGACCGAGGGCACCGAGGACGAACCGGGCGCCACCACCGCCGAGTGAGGTCCGCCTTCCACCGTCCGGGCGCGTGCGGACCGCTCACGATCGTGCTGAGACAAGGAAGTAGTGGCCTGCCGGTACGGCGAGACCACTACTTCCAGGTTCGAGCACGATCACGTTGTGGCGAATTGCGGTGCGGCGTCAGGAGACCAGGCCAGCTCGGAAACCGGCGGCGACGGCGTGGGCGCGATCCCGGGCCCCGAGCTTGCGGAACAGCCGTCGCGCGTGGGTCTTGACGGTGTCCTCCGACACGAACAGTTCCCGACCGATCTCCGCGTTGCTCTTGCCCTCGGCCATGCCGAGCAGCACCTGGAGTTCCCGTTCGGTGAGCCCGACCGCCGCCCGGTTCGCACGGGCGCCAGGGCCGGGCCGGATCGCGTCGGACTGACCGGTGGCGGACCCGTCGGCCGCCGGCTCGACCTCGTCGTCGCCGCGCTGCACGGGCACCGACGCCACGTTGGGCGGCCCGTCGCCGGTCGCGGCCGTCCAGCCGGGCTCGGCGGAACCGCGTACCGACGGCGCGGAGCGGCCCGAACCACCGACCGCCGCCGCGTCCCGGGCCGGGTCGGTGACCCGCTGCCGGGAGGCCCGGCCGGGCGCGGTCAGCAGGAGCAGGGCCTTGGCCACGGCGCTGGTCAGATCGTGGTCGGCGTTCTGGATCAATCCCCGGGCGCCGGCGCTGATGGTGGCGGCCGCCGCCTCGGACTCCTCGGCGCCGAGCAGCAGGACCGCGGCCTGCGGCGCGCGGGCCAGCACCCGCCGGACGAAGCCCGCGCTGTCCGGCCGGGTGAGGGCCGTGTCAGCGAGGACCACGTCGGCCGGCCGCTCGGCGAGTCGCAACATCACCTCGGGATCGGAGACGGCGGTACGAACGATCGCGGACAAGCCCAGCCGTGCGGCAGCAGAAGTGAGGTGCTGGGCCGCAAGCGGTGTCCGAACGCACACAAGAACGGTACGCACTGTGGTGGTCTCCTCTCCGCACACGAGCAGACCATGACGGGGTCGGCTGGGGAGGAGGTTCCGGGCAATCATCTGAACTTTTCCGACAGATGGGGCAAAAGCCGCAAGTTGCCACGCGTTTTCGATCACAGATGTGTGAGCCGGCAACGACCCGGGTACCGGGGGGCCAGGCCGGGAACGGTGCGCCTGCGCGGCCCGCCGCCCGGAAGCCGGCCACAAGCATTCTCGCGGTGCCGCGCGGGAGGAGGGGTGCTGATGTCGAACGTACGTAGACTGCCCGGACCCATCGTCGACCTCTGGGACTGGCAGCGGCTCGGCGCCTGCCGAGGCCGGGACAGCGCTCAGTTCTTTCACCCGGACGGAGAGCGTGGGTCCTCACGGCTGCGGCGGGAGTCCTCCGCCAAGGCGGTCTGCCGCGCCTGCCCGGTCCGCGCCGAGTGCGCGGCCCACGCCCTGGCCGTCCGCGAGCCGTACGGCGTGTGGGGCGGCTTCAGCGAGTCGGAGCGGCTGCGGCTGCTCGCCGTCGGCTGGGAGGACCTGGCGGACCGCCGGCAGATCCGCGTCGACGTGGCACGCCTGGAGGCCCGCCTGGGCCGCCCGCACAAGTCGACGGTCCCGGCCCAGCGCAACGTGGCCTGACCCGACACACCCGACTCGGCCGTCTCTTCTCGCCCCACGCCCCCTTTTTCCCACGCCCGTTTCGCCCCATGCCCGTTTCGCCCCATGCCCTCCGTCGATGTCGACGGAGGGCATGGATGTTCCGGTGGTCCTTTGCTCTGCTTCAGCGGAGGCAACACGGAGGCAGCACCCGGTGTTCGCAATCCGGACGCGTGTGTTCGGACGCCGGGTGTTGCCTGGATTGAAGCAGAGCAAAGGGCGATGAAACCCTCCCCTGGCCGCCGCAGGATCAGCGGACGTTCACCGGGACCGTGTGCCAGCCTGTTGCGCCGTCGGGGGCGACGCTCTGGGTGCGCTCGGTCTGGGTTTCGCCTGTCGCGTCCGTTGCCCGGACCTGGAGCCGGTGCTCGCCCGGGGTGGCATCCCAGCGCCAGGACCACTGGACCCAGGTGTCCACGGACACCGTCGGGGCCAGCGCCGCCTCCTGCCAGGGGCCGTCGTCGACGCGTACCTCGACCCGGCTGATCCCCCGGTGTTGCGCCCAGGCCACGCCGGCCACCGTCACCGGACCGGCGGTCAGCCGGTTGCGCCGCCGTGGCGCGTCGATCCTCGACTGGGTCTTGATCGGCCCCTGGGCGGACCATCCGCGCGGCACCCAGTACGCGTCGAAGTCCGCGAAGCGTGTCAGCTCCAACTCGGTCACCCACTTGCAGGCCGACACGTAGCCGTAGAGACCGGGCACCACCATCCGCACCGGGAAGCCGTGCTCGACCGGCAGCGGCTCGCCGTTCATGCCGATCGCCAGCAGCGCGTCCCGGCCGTCGCGGAGTGCGGCGGTGGGTGTGCCACAGGTCCAACCGTCGACCGACCGGCCGACGACCTGGTCGGCGTCCTCGTCCGGCTGGGCCTCGTCCAGCAGCTCCCGCAGTGGTACGCCGAGCCAGCGCGCATTGCCGATGAGGTCCCCACCGACCTCGTTGGAGACGCAGGCCAGCGTGACGTACCTCTCGACCAATGGCCGGGCCAGCAGGTCCGCGTAGCTGTAGGTGCGCTCGGTGCCCACCCGGCCGTGGATGCGCAGCCGCCAGGTGTCCGGGTTCACCTGCGGCACCACCAGTGCGGTGTCGATCCGGTAGAACCCGGAGTTCGGGCTGACGTACGGCGCGAGTTGGGCCAGGGACAGGTCCGCGCCCGCTGGTACGGCCGGCGCGGGGACGGCCGGGGCGGGCAGCCGGATCGCGTCCCGGGCAGCCGAGACGCCCCGCCGCCCGGCCAACCAGCGCCCGCCGAAACCAGCCACGGCTGCCGTCCCCAGCAGCACTCCCGTGCCGGTCAGGAACCGTCGACGCGACTCCGGATCGACACCCTCGACCGGCGCGGCCGGCGACACCGGGGACTCGTCGGGCCTGGCCGGCGACAACGGCGCAGGTGAGGTCCAGGGCCACGGTTCCAGCTCGAAGGGGCCGGCGATGAACAGCCAGAGCACCAGGGCGCCGAGGCCGCCGCCGACAAGTGACGGCAGCGCGTCGAAGACGTCCGCGCCGGAACGGGACAGCGCGGCGGCCACACCGACGACGCCGAACGCCGCGATACCGGCGAGGCCCAGGGCGAGCCGGCGGACCGCCAGCATCCCGAGCAGCGCGGCGAACGCGCCCAGCAGCAGGGCCGTTCCGGTCAGCAGGGCAATTTTGTCGGCGGTGCCGAAGACGTCGATGGCGAACTGCTTGAGCGGTTCGGGAACGGCGTCGACGACCACCCCGCCGACCGCGACCAGTGGGGCCGACCGAGGACCGGTCAGCACCGCCACCGGTTCCGCGACCCCGATCGCGACGGCGGCGGCGGTGACTCCGGCCAGCGCGGCGTACCGCCGCGACGTGGTGCTCATCGGCCCAGTGTGCGCGATCATTCCGGCGGGCCGCCAACGACGTCAGCGGTTGGTAATGATCGCGCAGACGAACCGGGGCACACCGCCGTACGGCGGTGTGCCCCGGAACAGGTGTCGCTACGGGTCAGAAGCCCGGGCCGTGCTGGTGGCCGTGGCCGTGCCCGCCGGCGGCGGCCGGCTCGGCCTGCTCCGGCTTCTCCACCACGAGGCTCTCCGTGGTGAGCAGCAGACCGGCGATCGAGGCGGCGTTGGTGACCGCGTTGCGGGTCACCTTCACCGGGTCGATGATGCCGGCCTTGACCAGGTCGACGTACTCGCCCTTGGCGGCGTCGAGGCCGTTGCCCCACTTGAGGTCGGCGACCTTCTGGGTCACGACGTAGCCGTCGTGACCGGCGTTCTGGGCGATCCAGCGCAGTGGCTCGACGAGCGCCTTGCGCACTACCGAGACGCCGATCTTCTCGTCACCGGTGAAGCCCAGGTCGTCGTCGAGGACCGAGAGGATCTGCACCAGGGCGGCGCCGCCGCCGGGCACAGTGCCCTCCTCGACCGCTGCCTTGGTCGCCGCGATGGCGTCCTCGATGCGGTGCTTGCGCTCCTTCATCTCGACCTCGGTGGCCGCGCCGGCCTTGATGACGGCGATGCCACCGGAGAGCTTCGCCAGCCGCTCGGCCAGCTTCTCCCGGTCCCAGTCGGAGTCGGAGGCCTCGATCTCCTTGCGGATCTGGGAGACCCGGTCGGCGACGTCGGCCTTCTGGCCACCGCCGTCGACGATCGTGGTGTTCTCCTTGTCGACCACGACGCGCCGGGCGGTGCCGAGCACCTCCAGGCCGACCTGGTCGAGCTTGTAGCCCAGCTCCGGGGCGACCAGCTCGGCGCCCGTGGAGATCGCGATGTCCTGGAGCATCGCCTTGCGCCGGTCACCGAAGCCCGGGGCCTTGACCGCGCAGACCTTGAGGGTCTTGCGCAGCGAGTTGACCACCAGGGTGGAGAGCGCCTGGCCGTCCACGTCCTCGGCGATGATCAGCAGGGGCTTGCTGTTCTGCAGGATCTTCTCCAGCAGCGGCAGCAGCTCTTCGATCGCCGAGATCTTCTGGGTGGTGACCAGGATGTACGCGTCCTCAAGGACGGACTCCTGACCCTCCAGGTCGGTGACGAAGTTCGGCGAGATGAAGCCCTTGTCGAACTGGAGACCCTCGGTCACGTCCAGTTCGGTGGTGAGCATCGAGCCCTCCTCGACGGTGATGACACCGTCGCGGCCGACCCGCTCCATCGCCTCGGCGATCAGATCGCCGATCGTGGCGTCCTGCGCGGAGATCGTCGCCACGTTCGCGATCGACTCCTTGCTGGTGACCTCGGCGGCACGGCCGAGCAGCGCCTCGGAGACCTTGGCGGCCGCCGCGTCGATGCCCCGCTTGAGGCCGGCCGGGTTGGTCCCGGCGGTCACGTTGCGCAGACCCTCGCGAACCATCGCCTGGGCCAGCACGGTCGCGGTGGTGGTCCCGTCGCCGGCGACGTCGTTGGTCTTGGTCGCCACCTCCTTGACCAGCTGCGCGCCGAGGTTCTCGTACGGGTTGGTGAGCTCGATCTCCTTGGCGATGGTCACACCATCGTTGGTGATCGTCGGCGCACCGAATTTCTTGTCCAGGACGACGTTGCGCCCGCGCGGGCCGAGGGTGACCTTGACCACATCCGCGAGGGCGTTGACACCGTGCTCCAGCAGGTGCCGGGCGTCGTCCGAGAAGCTGAGGATCTTCGCCATGTATGTCCCTTCGAAGTGCCACTGCCCCGGCCCGGCGAGCCGGACCGGGGCAGTGGCACTGATCGGTTGCTTACTTCTCGATGACCGCGAGGACGTCGCGGGCGGAGAGCACCAGGTACTCCTCGCCGGCGTACTTGACCTCGGTGCCGCCGTACTTCGAGTAAAGGACGGTGTCGCCGACCTGCACGTCAACCGGAACCCGGTTGCCGTTGTCGTCGACGCGCCCCGGGCCCACAGCGAGGACAGTGCCCTCCTGCGGCTTCTCCTTGGCGGTGTCGGGGATCACGATGCCCGACGCCGTGGTGGTCTCAGCCTCGTTCGCCTGGACCACAATGCGGTCCTCGAGCGGCTTGATAGCAACCTTGGTCGCGGTAGTCACGGGCATACCCTCCTGGGGTACTACTGGTTCCGTTGCTGGTCGGCGGGGCCGACCAGCGTCAATCTGCCTCATGCCACCGGGCGGGACCGTCGTCGCGGGTGCCGGTCCGCCTGGCGTGCGCGCCCGGGTCGCGAGACCCGGAAGCTGGCACCCTCAGGGTGAGAGTGCTAATCGCAGGTTATTCCGTGGCTAGCACTCCGTCAAGGAGAGTGCCAGCGCGTCGCGCCCCGCCAGCGGTA
This sequence comes from Micromonospora sp. NPDC005172, assembly GCF_040608555.1. NCBI lineage: Bacteria > Bacillati > Actinomycetota > Actinomycetes > Micromonosporales > Micromonosporaceae > Micromonospora > Micromonospora sp. NPDC005172. Next base: position 38,643 of record NZ_JBEXIL010000011.1, on the reverse strand, counting down.
TTTTTACCCCGGCCGGGAGAATGGGTAGGTGGATCTCGATCAGCTGGCGGCACTACGTACCCCCGAGGGGTCGGCCGCCCTCGCGGCGGCGGCCGAACTGGCCGGCGGCGATCCACTGACCGCGGCGTCGGCGCTGCGCGCGACCGGGGTGCCGCCCACGCTGGCGGCGGCTGCACTCACCCAGGCCGAGCTTCGGCACCGTGCGGTGGGCAAGTTCGGCCCGGCCGCCGCCGGGATGTTCCTCACCCGCCCCGGCCTGGAACAGGCCACCCGCCGGGTGGTCGCCGACCGCCGCGCCGCCCGGCTGCGCGCGGCCGGCGTGCGGACCCTGGCCGATCTCGGGTGCGGCCTCGGCGCCGACGCCCTGGCCGCCGCCCGCGCCGGCATCCGGGTGTACGGGGTGGAGGCCGACCCGGTGACCGCCGAAATGGCCGCCGCCAACGCCGCAGCCGCGGGGGTGGCCGACCTGTTCACGGTCGAGTGCGGCGACGCGACCGCGTTCGACGTGTCGCGGGTGGATGGCGTCTTCTGCGACCCGGCCCGACGCGCCACCGGCACCGGCCGACGGATCTTCGATCCGCGCGCCTACTCGCCGCCGTGGGACTTCGTGACGGGGCTGGCCGAGCGGGTGCCGCGCACTGTGGTGAAGGTCGCGCCGGGCCTGGACCACGCGCTCATCCCGGCCGGCGCGGAGGCGGAGTGGGTCGGCGTCGACGGCGACCTGGTCGAGGCCGCCCTCTGGTGCGGCGAACTGGCCGAGGTGCCCCGCCGCGCCAGCGTGTACCGGCAGGAGATCCACCAGCTCACCGGCTCGGGCGACACGGAGGCCCCGGTCGGGCCGCCGCGCCGCTACCTGTACGACCCGGACCCGGCGGTGGTCCGTGCGCACCTCGTCGCCGAACTGGCCGACGAACTGGACGCCACCCTGGCCGACCCGAGCATCGCCTACCTGTACGCCGACCACCCCACCCGCACCCCGTACGCGCGCTGCCTGGAGATCACCGACGTGCTGCCCTTCTCGCTCAAGCGACTGCGGGCGTTGCTGCGGGAGCGCCGGGTGGGCCGGGTGGAGATCCTCAAACGAGGCTCGGCACTCACCCCGGAGCAACTGCGGCGGGATCTGCGGCTGGCCGGCGACCAGGCGGCGAGCCTGGTGCTCACCCGCATCGCCGGAGCGCCGACAGTGCTGATCGGCCGCCCTGTCGTCTAGGTTCGCCGCGCTCGCGGCACCGTTGCAGGCCCGCTGACCTGTCGTTACATCGCTCTTTTCGTGGGATGTTCGGCGAGTAACAGTCGCGTTGCTGAATTGTTATCGCTTCCAACCAACTTGGGACCTGCGCGGTCTTGTGGTGCCAGTGTGACGCGGAATACGTTGCCGGACACAACAAAACAACACCTCCCCCACCTCCGAAAGGACCCTGCACATGCGTAAGGGGATCCTCACCATCGCCGCCGTGGGCCTGCTCGCGACCGGCGGTTTGACCGCGTGCGGCGACGACGACTCCGGCTCCGACGCCGGCGGCTCCGCCAAGACCCCGAAGATCGGCGTGATCCTCCCGGACAGCAAGTCCTCGGCCCGCTGGGAGACCGCGGACCGTCGGTTCCTGGAGGAGGCGTTCAAGGCCGCTGGTGTCAAGTACGACATCCAGAACGCCCAGAACGACAAGACCGCCTTCCAGACCATTGCCGACCAGATGATCACCAGCGGCGTCACCGCTCTGATGATCGTCAACCTGGACTCCGGCACCGGCAAGGCCGTCCTCGACAAGGCCAAGTCGCAGGGCGTCGCCACCATCGACTACGACCGGCTCACCCTGGGCGGCTCGGCCCAGTACTACGTCAGCTTCGACAACGAGGTCGTCGGCAAGCTCCAGGGCGAGGGCCTGTCGAAGTGCCTGACTGAGAAGAACGCCAAGAACCCCGTCGTGGCGTACCTGAACGGCTCCCCCACCGACAACAACGCCACCCTGTTCAAGAACGGGTACGACTCGGTGCTCAAGCCGAAGTTCGATTCCAAGGAATACGTCAAGGGCCCCGAGGACGCCGTGCCGGCGTGGGACAACGCCCAGGCCGCGACGATCTTCGAGCAGCAGCTCACCAAGGCCAACGGCAAGATCGACGGTGTGCTGGCCGCCAACGATGGCCTCGGCAACGCCGCCATCTCGATCCTGAAGAAGAACAAGCTCAACGGCAAGGTGCCGGTGACCGGTCAGGACGCCAGCACCGAGGGCCTGCAGAACATCCTCGCCGGTGACCAGTGCATGACCGTCTACAAGGCCGTCCGCGAAGAGGCGAAGGCCGCGTCCGACCTGGCCATCGCGCTCGCCAAGGGCGAGAAGAAGGACACCGGCCAGACGGTGAAGGACCCGGAGGGCAACCGCGACGTCCCATCGGTGCTGCTCACCCCGAAGGCCATCTACAAGGACACCATCAAGGACGTCATCGCCGACGGCTACGTGACCAAGGAAGAGGTCTGCACCGCGGCGTACGCCAAGGCCTGCGCCGGCGCCGGCATCAGCTGACCGACGCCGCAGTACCCGCCGGGACGACCATCGCCGCCCGGCACGGGAGCACCCTCCCGTGCCGGGCGGCGCCCGCCGGACGGGCCCCGCCCCTCCCTTAAGAAGGAGACCCCGTGTCCGCGACTCCCCTGCTGGAACTCCGCGGGATCGACAAGAGCTTCGGTCCCGTCCAGGTGCTCCGCGACGTCGCCCTGAGCGTCCACCCGGGCGAAGTGACCGCACTTGTCGGCGACAACGGCGCCGGCAAGTCGACCCTGGTGAAGTGCATCAGCGGCATCTATTCCACCGACGCCGGTGAGGTCCTGTTCAACGGCGAACAGGTGCACATCGGCAGTCCCCGCGACGCCGCCACGCTCGGCATCGAGGTCGTCTACCAGGACCTCGCGCTCTGCGACAACCTGGACATCGTGCAGAACATGTTCCTCGGCCGGGAGAAGCACAGCGGCATCGTCCTGGACGAGCCGACAATGGAACAGCTCGCCGCCGAGACCCTGGCGGGGCTCTCCATCCGCACCGTCACCTCGCTTCGCCAGCACGTCGCCAGCCTCTCCGGCGGTCAGCGCCAGACCGTGGCCATCGCCAAGGCGGTGCTCTGGAACAGCAAGCTCGTCATCCTGGACGAGCCGACCGCCGCCCTGGGCGTGGCACAGACCGCCCAGGTCCTCGAACTCGTCCGCCGCCTCGCCGACAACGGCCTGGCAGTGGTGCTCATCTCGCACAACATGAACGACGTCTTCGCCGTCTCCGACCGGATCGCCGCGCTGTACCTCGGCCAGATGGTCGCCCAGGTGAAGACCACCGACATCACCCACGCCCAGGTGGTCGAGCTGATCACCGCAGGGCGCTCGGGCGGGCTCGGTCTCGCCACCGACCCGGGCAGCAACGGCGACGGCCCGCAGCCGGCCGACTCGATTTCAGGAGGCGTCCGATGACCACCACCGCCGTGCGGAAGGACGGCCCCGCGGCCGTCACACCGCCGCCGACCGTCGGGAGCCACGTCCGCAACTACGTGAGCCGGGTACGCGGTGGCGACGTCGGCGCGCTACCGGCCGTGCTCGGCCTGATCGTGCTCTGCACCGTCTTCGCCATCATGCGGCCGACGTCGTTCCTGTCGGCGGGCAACTTCGCGAACCTCTTCACCCAGGGCGCGGCGGTCACGCTGATCGCGATGGGCCTGGTCTTCGTGCTGCTGCTCGGCGAGATCGACCTCTCCGCCGGCTTCGCCAGCGGTGTCTGCGCGGCGGTACTGGCCAACGTGGTCACCGTGCTCGGCTACCCCTGGTGGGTCGCCGTCCTCGCCGCGATCGCCACCGGTCTGGTCATCGGCACCACCATCGGCCTGCTCGTCGCGAAGATCGGCATTCCGTCCTTCGTGGTCACCCTCGCCGGATTCCTGGCCTTCCAAGGCATCGTGCTGATGCTGGTCAAGGATGGCACCAACGTCTCCGTCCGCGACGAGGTGCTCATCGCCATCGCCAACCGCAACCTCACCCCCGCGCTGGGCTGGGCGCTGACCGCCCTCGCGGTCGTCGGCTACGCGGCGGTGCAACTGCTCCGACACCGCAACCGGGTGGCCCGCGGCCTCATCACCGACCCGCTCGCGGTGGTGGCGCTGCGGATCGTCGGACTCGCCATCATCCTCGGAGCAGCGGTGTACGTGCTCAACCTGGAGCGCAGCCGCAACGTCCTGATCAGCTCGCTCAAAGGTGTGCCGATCGTGGTGCCTATCATCGCGGTGCTGCTTGTCGTCTGGACCTTCGTACTACAGCGCACCAGTTACGGCCGGCACATCTACGCCGTGGGCGGCAACCGGGAAGCGGCCCGCCGCGCCGGCATCGGCGTCGACCGGATCCGGATCTCGGTCTTCATGATCTGCTCGTCGATGGCAGCCGTCGGAGGCATCGTGGCGGCCAGCCGGGCCAACTCGGTCGACCCGAACACCGGGGGCAGTAACGTACTGCTCTACGCGGTCGGCGCGGCAGTCATCGGCGGCACGAGCCTCTTCGGCGGCAAGGGCCGTGTCCTCGACGCCATCCTCGGCGGCGCGGTGGTCGCGGTCATCGAGAATGGAATGGGCCTGATGGAGTACAGCGCGGGCGTCAAGTACGCGGTTACCGGCGTCGTGCTGCTGCTCGCCGCCAGCGTCGACGCGCTCTCCCGTCGTCGCGCGGCAGCAACCGGCACCCGCTGACCGCGCGGGAGGTAGCACCAGTATGCGCCCGGCACCGAGCCAGGAGGAGGTCCGGAGGCAAAACCTCGGGGCCCTGCTGCGGTACGTGCACGTCCACGGCCCGACCACCCGGGCTGAGCTCACCACCGCGCTGGGGTTGAACCGGAGCACCATCGGCGCGCTCACCGCCGACCTGGCCGGCGTCGGGCTGGTCAGCGAGGGAACGCCGAAGGAGACCGGCCGGGCCGGACGACCGTCCATTGTCGTCCGGCCCGAGTCGGCCCGGGTGTACGTGTACGCGTACTCCGTCGAGGTGGACCGGCTCCGCGCCGTCCGGGTCGGCCTGGGCGGCGCGGTGCTCGACCGCCGCGAGCTGGACCGCCCTCGCGGTCTGCTCGCCGCGGAGGCCGCGCCGCTGCTGGCCGGCGCGGTCAAGGAGATGCAGCAGACGGTGCCCGGCGACGCGATCTGCGTCGGCACCGGCGTCGCCGTCTGCGGCATGGTCCGTCGGGAGGACGGCCTGGTCCGGCTCGGCCCCACCACCGGCTGGGTGGACGAGCCGATCGGCGCGGCGCTCGTCGCCGAGATGGGCCTCGACGTACCGGTCACGGTCGGCAACGTGGCGGACGTGGCGGCGTTCGCCGAGCACATCAGGGGCGTCGCGGCGGACTGTGACAACGTCATCTATCTGTACGGCGACGTCGGTGTCGGCGCGGGGATCATCGCCGGAGGGCGCCGGCTCACCGGACACGGCGGGTACGGCGGCGAGGTCGGCCACATGAAGGTGGTCCGCGACGGCAGGCCCTGCGAATGTGGCGCCCGCGGCTGCTGGGAGACCGAGATCGGCGAGCACGGTCTGCTGCGCGCGGCCGGACGGTCCGACGCACGGGGACGCGACGCCCTGCTCGCGGTCTTCGACGCCGCCGACCGAGGGGACGCCCGCGCTCAGACCGCGGTACGCCAGGCCGGCGACTGGCTCGGCTTCGGGGTGGCCAACCTGGTCAACGTCTTCAATCCCGAGATGGTCATCTTCGGTGGCACCATGCGCGACCTCTACCTCGCGGCGGCGGCCCAGATCCGCAGCCGGCTCAACTCCAACGCCCTCGGCGCCTGCCTGGAACACGTCCGGCTGCGTACCCCGCAACTCGGTGCCGACGCGCCACTGATCGGTGCCGCCGAACTAGCCTTCGAACGGCTCCTCGCCGACCCCCTCGACGTGGGTTGAGCCGCGTACCCTGTCCGGCGTGGACGTCGAGCTACGCGCCTCCGACGACGACCGCCACCGTGTGGTCGCCGATCTGCACCGGCACACGACGGCGGGCCGCCTCACCCTGGACGAGTTCTCCGAGCGGGTCGGCGCGGTGTGGACCTCCCGCACTCTCGGCGACCTCGCCGTCCTGACGCGGGACCTGCCGGCACTGCCCGACCCCGCGGCCGCGGCGACGGACGACGGTGGGCTCGGGCACGGACGCCGGGAGCTGCTGGTCCTCTTCGCCGTCGCCGCGCTCACCCTGCTGCTGCTCGGCGGCTTCCTCGCTGTCACCCGCTGATCCGCGTCGCCGCTGCCCCCGCGCGCCGTGAGGTCCGCAGATCGCGGCCCGCGCCGATGAACTGATCGGACGATCAGTCCGTACCAGTGGGCGGACGGGCAGCCGGCAGGATGCGGCTGCCCGGTCCAGACGCGTTTCGGTCCGGACCGAGGAGGCACCGCAGACATGGCACCGCTCAGATTGGCCCGCCGCCGGCCGGGCAACCGGACGCACCGAGCGGCGATGTTGCTCATCGCGATCGTCGCGGGGATCGGTGTCCTGCCCGGCGTGGCCATCGCCGCCCCCGCCGGGGGGCAACAGCTCAACGCCGCCGACATGACGCTGCTCAACGGTGTGCGGTTGGCCGGGCTGTGGGAGATGCCGGCCGGCCAGATGGCCGCCGAAAAGGGACAGTCGGCGAAGGTACGGGAGATCGGGGCCGGCATCGCCGGCGAGCACCAGAAGCTCGACCAGCTCGTCGTGGACGCCGCCAACAAGCTCGGCGCGTCCATTCCCACCGAGCCGACCGCCGAGCAGAAGGGCTGGCTGGCCGAGATGCAGAAGGCCTCCGGCGCCCGGTTCGACCAGATCTTCGTCACCCGACTCCGGGTGGCCCACGGCAAGATCTTCCCGGTGATCGGCGCGGTGCGGGCCAGCACCCGCGACGCGACAGTCCGCAAGCTCTGCGAGGAGGCCAACGCCTTCGTGCAGCACCACATGCAGATGCTGGAGTCCACCGGACTGGTCCGCTGGCCCGAACTGCCGCCGGCCGCGCTGCCCGCCCCCGGCAAGGACGGTCTGCTGGCCGCTGCCTCGGCGAACACCGGCCCGCAGGTCGGGGTCAGCAGCACCGTCGTCTGGCTGGTCTTCCTCGCCGCGCTCGGCACCGGCGGGATCGCCACCTATCGGATGCTGCGCCGCAGCTGACCAACGGTCGAGGTGGCCCCCGTCAGCGGTCGACCTGGGTGAAGTCCCAGGAGTGCGGGGCGCGGGCCACCAGCAGGGCGGGCGGTTCCGGCAGCGGACGCGGGTTGCTGCGCCACTTGGAGATGACCACCACCCGGTGGTCGGTGGACGAGAAGACCTCGCTGGACACGTGTAGCGGGTCGTGCTCCAGCTCGGGCAGGGCTGTGTCGCACACCCAGGTGATCAGGTCGGCGACGCCGTACGCCTCGGCGCGCGCCTCCCACATCCGCACGATCATCTTCGGTGTCCCCGTCACACGCTGACCGTGGTCAACGGCAGCGCCGAGTCGGCCGGCAGGTCCAGCCGGCTCGGCGCGACACCGGCGGCGACCAGGTGCGATCCGAGCGCGGCCACCATCGCCCCGTTGTCGGTGCAGAGCTTAGGCCGCGGCACCCGTACCCGGATGCCGTACTTCTCGGCCCGTTCCTCGGCCAGCGCCCGCAGCCGGGAGTTCGCCGCCACTCCCCCGCCGATCACCAACGTGTCGATGCCCTGCGCCCGGCAGGCGGCGATCGCCTTGTTGGTCAGCACGTCGCAGACCGCCTCCTGGAAGGACGCGGCCACGTCGGCCACCGGCACCGGCTCACCGTCGCGCTGCCGCGCCTCCACCCAACGGGCCACCGCCGTCTTCAACCCGGAGAACGAGAAGTCGTACCGGTGGGCGGCCAGGTCCTTCGCGGCGGTCAGGCCCCGCGGGAAGGCGATCGAGGCAGCGTCACCGGCCCGGGCCTCCCGGTCGATCGGCGGGCCGCCGGGGAACGGCAACCCGAGCAGGCGGGCGACCTTGTCGAACGCCTCGCCGGCCGCGTCGTCGATGGTGGCGCCGAGCGGGGTGACGCCCCGGGCCAGGTCGTCGACCAGCAGCAGGGACGAGTGCCCGCCGGACACCAGCAGCGCGATGGCGGGCTCCGGGAGCGGACCGTGTTCCAGGGTGTCCACCGCCACGTGCGCGGCGAGGTGGTTGACGCCGTACACCGGCTTCTCGGCGGCGAGCGCGTACCCCTTGGCGGCGGCGACTCCGACGAGCAGCGCGCCGGCCAGACCGGGCCCGGAGGTGACCGCGATGGCGTCGATGTCGGCCAGCGTGACGCCGGCGTCGGTCAGCGCCCGCTGCATGGTCGGCACGATGGCCTCGAGGTGGGCCCGGCTGGCCACCTCGGGCACCACGCCCCCGAATCGGGCGTGCTCCTCGACGCTTGACGCGAGCGCGTCGGCCAGCAGGGTGTGTCCGCGTACGATGCCGACGCCGGTCTCGTCGCACGAGGTCTCGATGCCCAGAATCAGCGGTTCGTCAGCCATGGTCGTGTGGTCCGTCCCCGGTCGGCTCGGCGTCGCGCCGCATGACCAGCGCGTCGGTGTTGCTCGGTTGGTAGTAGCCGCGACGCACCCCGATCGGCTCGAACCCGTACGTCGCGTAGAGCCGCTGGGCGGCGGCGTTGTCCACGGCCACCTCCAGCAGGGTGCTGCGGGCGCCCCGACGGTCCGCCTCGGCGAGCAGCTCCTCCAACAACACGCGGCCGATGCCACGCCGCTGGACGTCCCGCCGGACGGCGATGACCTGCACCCACACCTCGTCCGGAGGGGCGCCGGCCAGCCCTGCGTACCCGAGCACCGTCCCGTCGGTGTCGACCGCGATCCGGTAGTGGTGCCTGTTGGCCAGTTCGTTCCAGAACATGGCGGGCGACCACTGCCCGGCGCCGAACAGGTCCGCCTCGATCGGCATCGCCTGCTCGACGTGCCACCAGCGGAACCGTTCCAGCCGTACCGGCGTCACGGCAGGACCGGTTTGCGGGCGGTGGCCGCCACGGCGTCGGGACGGCGCAGGTAAAGCGGGGTGAGTCCTTCACCGGGCGCGCCGGCACGGATTCGTTCGGCGGCGAGCAGCGCCAGCACGGTGGCATCCGGGTAACGCGGCTCGACCCGCACCGGCAGGTCCAGAGCTTCGGCGTACCGGTGTGCTCCGTCGCCGACCGCGACCGTCGCTCCCAGCTCCCGGGCCCGCGCGGCGGCCACCGCAGGCGCGGACACCTCGGGTCCGACGATCCGCTGACCGGCGCCGTCGTAGACAGCCCAGTACAACTCCTTGCGGCGGGCGTCGCTGGCGGCCAGCACCGGCTCGCCGGCGGCCGCCGGGTACCCGATCGCATCGAGCGAACAGACGCCGTACGTCGGCACGCCGAGCACCTGCCCCATCGCGGCGGCGGTGACCAGGCCGACCCGCAGCCCGGTGAACGGTCCTGGGCCGAGCCCGGCGACGATCGCGCCCAGGTCACGCGGGCGCGCGCCGGCGTCGGCGAGGACCGCGTCGATCTGAGGCGCGAGCAGTTCACCGTGCGCGCGGGCATCGACCGTGCACCGGTGGGCCCGGGACGTCACGCCGTCCGCCGAGATCTCCACCAGCGCTGCGGTCACCGCGGGGGTCGAGCTGTCCACCACGAGTACGAGCACGGTTAGCCAGCCTAGCGGCCCCGCCACCGCCCAGGTTCACGCCCCGCCCCCGTGACCGCGGGGTCGGCCGCGGACCGCCGCCGCGGACCCTCGACCATTGGCTGCACCCATACTCGCGGTCGGTGGGCGCGTACCCCGCCGGAGCCGGCACCGCCAGCGGGGCCCAGCGGGTGACCGCCGCTGCGGATCCTCGTGCCGCACCGTCCCCGACGCGCCCGGGCCACCAGCGGCGGGGCGGGGCCGACAACTGCGATGAGCGTGATGCCTCTCAGTCATCTAGATGACTGAGAGGCATCACGCTCACCGCAGCGACCGCCGCCGACCAGCCGGAGGCACGAACCCACGCTGATCTCGGCGCGGATCGCGGCGAGTCGCCAATCCGCCGCAGGGCTGTCGGAAACGCCGTGATCTGAGCCAGCATGCCGGGATGCCATCGACTCACCTCGGCAATCTGCTCGGCGCCGCGCTACGGCACCAACGTCAACGACGCGAGCTGAGCCAGCGTCAGCTCGCCGGGCTCGCCGAGGTCAGCCAGACGGCGGTGGCCCGGATCGAACGCGGCGAGCGCTCGCCGAGCATCCCGGTGCTGGAGCGGTTGTTCGCCGCGATGGACGTGCAGTTGGTGGTCGGGGTCGAGCCGCTGGACGCGCACCTCGACGCCCGCATCGACGAACTGGCGGCCCGGCCGATCGCCGAGCGCATCGACGATCTGGGACTGGATCGGATGATGGACGCGCTCAAGGACTTCCCCCAGGCACTGACCGGCGGCACGGCGGCCGTGTTGCAGGGCGCGCCCGTGCCGGTCGACGCCGTGGAGATCGCCCTGCGCTGGGAGGACTCGAAGCGGTTCACCGCGTGGCTGGCGGCGCACTACGGTCAGCGCTGGAACGCCCGCTGGGAAGAGTTCGGTGGCGTGTGGTTGGAGCCGGAGGAGCCGGGCGAGCACCGCTGGTCGACCCTGTACGGCGAGATCAGGGCGACCATGTGCGACGAGTTGCCCGAGACGGTCGAGGTGCGCCACGGCGGGCGGGACTACCGGGTGGTGCCGCTGGTCGAACTGGAGCTGACCGAGCCGCGGGCCGCCGACCTGCTGCGCCGCTACCGGGACCGGCGCCGCGCCACCGGGGACTGACCCGGCGATGCGGGCCGGGGCCAAGCGGCGGTGCGGGCCAGAGTCAGCCGGCGGTGCGCTCCCAGTCGACGGTGGGTCGGCCGGCGTCGGCGAGGGCCTTGTTGGCCGCGCTGAACGGGCGACTGCCGAGGAAGCCGCGCGGGTTCATCGGGCTCGGGTGGCCGGCCTCCAGGACGACATGCCGTGGGTTGGTGACCAGGCCCGCCTTCTTGCGGGCGTAACTGCCCCAGAGGAGGAAGACCACCCGGTCCGGCAGAGCGTCCAGCGCCCGGATGGTGGCGTCGGTGAACTCCTCCCAGCCCGAGTTGGCATGCGATCCGGGGGTGGCCTGACGCACGGTCAGCACCGCGTTGAGCAGCAGCACACCCTGCGCTGCCCAGCCGTCGAGGTTGCCGCTGCGCGGCTTGGGCACGCCCACGTCCTCGCCCAACTCCTTGAAGACGTTGCGCAGCGACGGAGGCACCGACACACCCTCGCGGACGCTGAAGCTCAACCCGTGCGCCTGCCCGGCCCGGTGGTAGGGGTCCTGACCGAGGATGAGCACCCGCGTGGCCTCCGGCGGGCAGAGCCGGTACGCCGAGAAGAGATCCTCCACCGGCGGGAAGACGGTCTGCGTCGCGTACTCCCGGGCGACGAACTCGGCCAGCGCGGCAGTACGGGCCGGATCGAGGTGCGGGGTGAGCACGGCACGCCACTGCTCCGGCAGCAGCGCCAGCAGATCCAGGGCGGGGGCATCGTCGGACATCAGGAACCTCTTCCAGCGCGGGTCGGTCCCCCGCACTCTAGGCACCAGGTCCGACAGCGCCGCGCCGACCTAACCCAGATCGGCCAGCCGCCGTGCCCAGTCGCCACCGACCGGATCCAGCTCGACGACCCGGGTGTCGTCGTCGCGGCGGTCGATGCGGACCCGCAGGTGCGCGTCGACCAACTGCTCGACCAGGCCCTCGCCCCACTCGACCACGGTCACCGACTCGTCCACCGAGGCGTCCAGGTCCAGGTCGTCGATCTCGGCGCGCGGGTCGCTGGCGGCGCCCAGCCGGTACGCGTCGGCGTGCACGAGTGCCACCCGGCCGCCTCGGGCCGGGTCGGGCCGGTGCACGCGGGCGATCACGAACGTCGGCGAGGTCACGTCACCGAGGACGTTGAGCCCGGTGCCGATGCCCTGGGTGAGCGCGGTCTTGCCGGCGCCCAGCGGGCCCGTCAACAGCACCAGGTCACCGGCCCGCAGCAGCCCGGCCAGCCGGCGGCCGAACTCCCGAGTGTCCTCGACGGTCGACAGTTTGACGACGAAACTCACCGGTCCTCCATGCTCTGCAGTGACTCGAGGAACCGCTCCAGCGCGGCGTTGACCTCGTCGGCGTGCTCCAGCATCACCACGTGACCACTGTCTTTGATCTTGATGAACTCGGCGTGCGGCAGCCGCCGGACGATCTCCTCGGAGTGGGTCACCGGCGTGATCATGTCCTTGTCGCCGACGACCACCAGCACCGGCGCGTTCGCCAACGCCGCCAGCGCCGGGAAGCGCGAGTGCGTGGCGAGCGTCCGCAGGTAGCGGGTCACCGTGTCGGCCGAGGTCCGGGAATTCATGGTCTCCACGTAGGACACCAGCCGAGAGCTGGGCTTGCGGGTGCCGAAGCCGTACTTGCGGGTCAGCAGCCAGGCCACGTTCGACGTCGACTTGCGGGCCTTGTCGATCACCGGGCCGCCGTACCGGGTGGCGTTGCTGACCATGTACAGCACCGGGCCACCGACCCGGCCCAGCAGCGCCGGAGCCACGAGCTTGGTCTCCGCGACGAGCCCGCCCGACGTGGCCATGAGCACGGTGCCCACCACCCGGTCACCGAACAGCTCCGGGAACAGCTCGGCGAACGCCATGATGGTCATGCCGCCCATCGAGTGACCGACCAGCACCAGTGGCCCCTCCGGGGCGACCCGATCGATCACCTGGCGCAGGGTCCGGCCGAGCACGGCCAGATCGTACTCACCGGTCTCCAAGCGGCCGGACTGGCCGTGACCGGGCTGGTCGTACGCCACGATCCGGTAGTCACCGCGCGCGGCGAGCATCTTGCGCTGGAAGTGGAAGGTGCCCATGTCCAGGCAGAAGCCGTGCACCAGCACCACCGTCGGGTGTCCCCGCACCGGGCGGGTCGGCTCGACCACCTCGACGTGGATGTCGGTGCCGTCCGGCAGCTCCAGTCGGAACGCCTCGTCGTACCGCTCCTCGCCGAACGTCTCCTGCGCGTACCGATCGGTCGGGTCGGTCTTCAGCCGGCGGACCAGGGTGCGTTCGGTCGCGACGCCGGCGGCCAGACCGGCCGCCGCCACCCCGACCGCAGCACCGACCAGGCCGGCGACGCGGCCGGCCGCGGTCCGCGGGCGCGGGATGCGGTACGCCATCAGGGGTGCTCACCGTCGTAGACGCGCGGCACCCGCGTGCCACCGAACCGGGTGACGATCTCGTAGTTGATCGTGCCGACCGCCTCGGCCCAGTCGTCGGCCGTCGGCTCGCCGTCGGCGCCACTGCCGAACAGGGTCGCCACGTCGCCGTCGGCCACCGGGTCGTCGCCGCAGTCGAGCACGAACTGGTCCATGCAGACACGTCCGGCGATCGTGCGCCGTGCGCCGGCGAGCTGCACCGGGCCGCTGTTGGACGCGTGTCGGGGCACACCGTCGGCGTACCCGAGCGGCACCACGGCGAGATTGGCGTCGGACTGTGTGGTGTAGGTGTGGCCGTAGGAGACGCCGGTGCCGGCGGGTACCCGTTTGGTGAGCATCACCCGGGCGCGGGCGGTCATCGCCGGTCGCAGCCCGTACGTCTCGCCGGCCACCGGCGACAGGCCGTAGATGGCCAGCCCGGGACGGACCAGGTCGAAGTGCGTGTCGGGGCGGGTCAGGGTGGCCGCCGAGTTGGCCAGGTGTCGCCAGCGGGGGCGCAGCCCGGCCCGCTCGACCATGGCCAGTCCCTCGTGGAAGACAGCGAGCTGCCGGTCGGTGGTCGGGTGACCGGGCATGTCGGCGTACACGAAGTGGCTCCAGACGCCGACCACCTCGATCAGGCCGTCCGCCTGGGCCTTGGCGGCGGCGTCGAGCAGGGCCGGCCAGTCGGCGACGGTGGCGCCGCCCCGGGACAGCCCGGTGTCGATCTTCAGGTGCAGCCGGGCGGGGCGGCCGGCACGTTGACTCGCCGCGACCATCTCGTCGAGCTGCGAGAGGCTGGCGGCGGCGAGATCCACTCCCGCGCCGACCCCCTCGTGCAGCGGCAGGCCGGGCGCGAGCAGCCACGCCAGCACCGGCGCGGTGATCCCGGCCCGACGCAGCGTGAGCGCCTCGTCGAGGGTGCAGACGCCGAGCCAGTCGGCCCCCGCGTCCAGCGCGGCCCGGGCGGCCGGGAGCATGCCGTGGCCGTACCCGTCGGCCTTCACCACCGCCATCAGCTCGGCGGTCGTGCCGGCGCGCAGTCGGCTCACGTTCTCGCGGATGGCGTCTAGATCGACGCGTACCTCGGCCTGCCACATGCGCCCAGCCTACTTTCCAGCCTGATCACCATGGGCGGCGACGCACGGCCCGGCACACCGACCGGATGGGGACGGGACGATCAGCCCACCCTGGCGATGACCGGGCGCAGCGCGGTCACCACGTCGGGCGCGGTCACCGGGCCGCCGCGGGCCGCCTCCCGACCGGCCAGCCCGTGCAGGTACGCGGCCCCGGCGGCCGCCCGGTCCGCCGGCACCCCGGCCGCCAGCAGCGAGCCGAGCAGCCCGGCCAGCACGTCGCCGGTGCCGCCGGTGGCCAGCGCCGGGGTGCCGGTCGGGTTGACGTACGCCCGGCCGTCCGGCGTGCCGATCACCGTGCGGTCCCCCTTGAGCAGCACGACCGCGTTCATCCAGGCGGCCAGTCGCAGCGCCGACCCGACCCGGTCGGCGCCGGGCTCCTCCCCGCACAGCCGGGTGAACTCCCGGTCGTGGGGCGTGACGACGATCGGGGCGTCCCGGCCGCGCAGCCGGTCGGCGAGTGAGCCGTCCACCAGCAGGGTCAGCGCGTCCGCGTCGAGGACCACCGGCACCGAGGTCGCCAGGACGGCCCGCAACTCGGCCGCCGCGTCGTCGCCGGTGCCCAACCCCGAGCCGCACACCCACGCCTGCACACGGCCGGCGTCGGCCACCCGCGGCGTGGCGATCACCGAGGGGTGCTGGTGCAGCACCTCGGCACGAGCCCCACCGGCGTACCGGACCAGGCCGGTCGGCCCGGCCAGCGCCCCGCCGACGGAGAGCACCGCCGCGCCCGGGTACGTCGCCGAGCCGGTCGCCACCCCCACCACACCCCGGGTGTACTTCTCCGACGCGGCACCCAGCTCGGGCCACCACCGCTGAAGGTCGGACCACTCGGTGACGTTCAGCGCGGGGGTGCCCCGCAGCCAGGGCCGCAGCCCGATGTCGACCAGCTCCACCTGCCCGGCCAGCGCGGTGGCCGGGCCGACCACGAGGGCGGGCTTGAGCGCACCGAAGGCGACGGTCACGTCGGCGCGGACGGCGACAGGTCGGCCGGACGCGCCCAGTGGCACGTGCCCGGTGTCCACCGCCACTCCGCTCGGCACGTCCACGGCCAGGACGGTGGCCCGCTGGCCGTCGCGCCCGCGCAGGTCGCTCAGCCGCTGGGCGATCTCGTCCGCGTTCGCGCGCAACCCACCTGCGCCGCCGATACCGACGATGCCGTCGAGGACCAGGTCGACGGGACCGGCGGGGCGGTCGACCAACCGGCCGCCAGCGGCCCGCAACGCGGCCAGTCCCGCGACGTGCGCCCGTCCCGGAGTGAGCAGCAGGGCGGACACCTCGACTCCCCGGCGGGCCAGCCGCTCGCCGGCGTAGAGCGCGTCGCCGCCGTTGTCGCCGGAGCCGACGAGCAGCAGCACCCGGCCGCCGTACACGCCGCCGCGCTCGGCCAGCAGCAGCGCGGCCCGTCGGGCCAGCCCGGCCGCGGCCCGCTGCATCAGCGTGCCCTCCGGCAGCGTGCCCATCAGTCCCGCCTCGGCCGCCCGTACGTCGGCCACCCGCCACACCGGTCTCATGTCACCGTGTCCCATCCGTTCCGCGGGTCGGCCGACGCGGCCCACCCGGCCGAGGTCACCGTTCCGCGACCACCATCGCCGACGCGATCCCGCCGTCGTGTGACAGCGAGAGGTGCCAGTGGTTGATCCCACGCTCGGCGGCCACCGCCGCGACGGTCCCCGAGACGCTCAGCCAGGGCCGCCCGTCCTCGTCGGGCACGATCTCGCAGTCGTGCCACCGCAGGCCGGCCGGAGCGCCGAGCGCCTTGGCGACAGCCTCCTTCGCCGCGAAGCGGGCGGCGAGCGACTCCGGCGAGCGCGGACCGCCGGAGCGGGTGATCCGCTCCGGCGCGGTGAAGAGCCGGTCGGCGAGCAGCGGCGTCCGCCCCAGTGACCGGGTGAACCGGTCCACCAGGACGACGTCGAGGCCGACAGCGACGATCACCTGATCACCCTACCGGCGGTCGGGGCGGCAGATTAGCCGTCGGGCCCGCCGTGGGCAACGCCTGTGGACACACCGGGGTACGGCCGCGGCCGGTGCGTCCACAGGGCATTCCGGGACGGTTCGGAGCCCCCTAGCGTTCAGCGCGTCGGTTGCCGATCGAGCACGGGGGTGGGTCATGGCCGAGGAGCCGTTCGACGTCCGGCCGCAGGAGCTGCGCGCTGTGGCCCGCGCGCTCGACGACGAGGCGTACCGGTTGGCGGCGGGTCTGGCGCGGGTCCCGGGGCTGCTGGTGCCGGCACCGGGCTGGCGGTCGGCCGTGGCGCTGGCCGGGCTGGAGGCGGCCGGGCACGCCTGGTTCTGCCGACTGGGCGCGGACGTGGCGGCGACCGCCGGTGGGGTCCGTGCGGCGGCCGAGGCGTACGAGACGGTGGACGACCGGGCGGCGGGCCGCTTCGCCGCCGTGCCCCGGTGAGCGGGGTCGGCTATCGGCAGCTCTGGGCCGCCGATCCGGCAGGTTGGCGGGCGGCCGGCACCGCCTGGGCCGGGTTGACCGGGCCGGTCGACCGGTACGCCGGTGAGCTGGCCGGGGCCGCCGGGCGGCTGCGGGGTGGCTGGTCCGGGGTGGCCGCCACGGCGGCCGACGGCCGGCTCGGCGGTCTCCGCGACGAGCTGACCTCGGTGGCACCGGCGCTGATCGAGGCGGACCAGGCGCTGGCCGAGCTGGCCCGGCAGCTCACCGTGGCGAAGGCCCAGCTGGCGGAGGCGGTCACCCGGGCCGAGGCGGCCGGCTTGGCGGTGGACCGCAACGGCGATGTGCGGATGGATTCGGCGCAACCCGCGTCCGCCGGCGTGCCGGCACCCGGCTCGTCAGCGCCGGGATCGGGGGCGGGCGTCGGGGCACCGGCCGGGGCGGGAAACGGCGGGGCGGCCGGAGGCGCGCTGGCCGGCGCGGCGACGGCGTCGGCGGCCGGCGTGGGTGCGGGCGCGGCGGCCGGTATCGCGGCGGCGGGAGTGGCGGCGGCTCTGCGCACGGCGATCGGGCGGGCGGACGCGGCGGACCGGGCCGCCGCCGACCGGCTGGCCGAGCTGACCCGTTCCGCCGGCACCGGGTGGGCGTCCCCGCCACCGCCCGGCCGACCAGCCGCCGGTGCGTCGCCACCGGTGGTGCGCGCCTGGTGGTCCGGGCTGACTCCGGCCCAGCGGCGGTGGCTGGTCGGCCACGAGCCGGCGCTGGTCGGTGGTCTGGACGGGGTACCGGTGGCAGCCCGCGACCAGGCCAACCGCCTGCTGCTCGGCGCGCGGCGCGAGGAGTTGCTCATCGAGCGGCGGCGGTTGCTGGCCCGCGTGCCGCCGGGGCCGCTCGAATCGGTACGACTGCGCGCGGTCGCGGGTCGGCTGGCCGGCCTGGACGCGCTCACCGAGCGACTGGCCGGCGGGGCGCCGCGGGCGTACCTGCTGGGGTTGGACCCGACCGGTGAGGGGCGGGTGGTGGTGGCGCTCGACGACCCCGACCACGCCGATCAGGTGCTGACGTATGTGCCGGGGATGACCGCTGGGCTGGACGACGCCCCTGGCGAGCTGGGTCGGGCCGCCCGGGTGCTGGAGCGCTGCGCGGCGCTCGTGCCGGGTGAGCGCAGCGCGGCCGTGCTGTGGCTGGACTACGACGCACCGGACTTCCTGACCGAGGCGGCGTCGGCCAGCCAGGCCCGGGACGCCGGCCCGGCGCTGCACCGTTTCCAGGAGGGGCTGCGCGCCACCCACGAGGGGCCGCCGGCCCGGCAGACGGTGCTCGGGCACAGCTACGGGTCGCTGGTGGTGGGCATGGCCGCCCGCGAGCACGGGTTGGCGGCCGACGCGCTGATGTTCGTCGGCTCCCCCGGGGTGGGCGTGGCGCACGCCGACGAGCTGGGCATTCCGGCCGGACAGGTGTGGGCCAGCAGTGCCCCCGACGACGTGATCCGCCTGGCCCGGCCGGTGGACGAGCTGGTCCGCCCGGCCGTGCTCGGCGCCGCTCCGCTCGCCGCGGTACTGGGCTGGCCGGATCGGACCGGCCACGAGCTGTGGTTCGGCCACGATCCGGCGGATGCCGGGTTCGGCGGCCGGGTGTTCTCCAGCGGGCGGGGCGGGCATGCCGGCTACTGGGAGCCGGACAATCCGGCGCTGGACGGGATGGCCCGCGTCGTGCTGGGCCGGTGACGGCTCCGGTCCCGGGACGGGTACGGACGACGGAGCCCCGGCCACCGCGGGTGCGGCGCGCCGGGGCTCCGGACGTGGGAGGCGGCTACTCGACGGTGACCGACTTGGCCAGGTTGCGGGGCTGGTCCACGTCGTGCCCCCGGGCGGCGGCGATCTCGGCGGCGAAGACCTGGAGCGGCACCGTGGTGACGAGCGGGGCCAGCAGGGTGGGCGTACGCGGCACGTAGATCAGGTGGTCGGCGTACCGGACGACGGCCTCGTCGCCCTCCTCGGCGATCACGATGGTCCGCGCGCCGCGCGCCCGGACCTCCTGGATGTTGGAGACGACCTTGTCGTGCAGCATGCCCCGGCCCACCGGGGAGGGCACCACGCAGATCACCGGGGTGCCCTTGTCGATCAGGGCGATCGGGCCGTGCTTCAGCTCACCGGCGGCGAAGCCCTCGGCGTGCATGTACGCCAGCTCCTTGAGCTTGAGCGCGCCCTCCAGGGCCACCGGGTAGCCGACGTGCCGGCCGATGAACAGCACCGTCGGCTCGGACTTCAGCTCCCGGGCCAGCTCACGGACGGGATCGATCCGGTCGAGCAGCTCGCGCAGCTTGCCGGGGATCTCCTGCAACTGCGCGACCACCGCGCCCACCTCGTCGGCGAACTTGATGCCGCGTACCTGGGCCAGGTGCAGGCCGATCAGGTAGCAGGCGACGACCTGGGTGAGGAACGCCTTGGTGGAGGCGACGGCGATCTCCGGCCCGCCGTGGGTGTAGAGCACGGCGTCCGACTCACGGGGGATGGTCGAGCCGTTGGTGTTGCAGATCGCCAGCACCCGGGCCTTCTGCTCCTTGGCGTGGCGCAGTGCCATCAGGGTGTCCATCGTCTCGCCGGACTGCGAGATCACCACGATCAACGTGGACCGGTCGAGGACCGGGTCGCGGTAGCGGAACTCGCTGGCCAGCTCCACCTCGCAGGGGATCCGGGTCCAGTGCTCGATGGCGTACTTGGCGACCATGCCGGCGTGGTACGCCGTGCCGCAGGCCACGATGAAGATCTTGTCGACGTCGCGCAGATCCTGGTCGCTGAGGCGGACCTCGTCCAGGGCGATCTCGCCGCTCTCGGTGAGCCGGCCGAGCAGGGTGTCGGCGATGGCCTGGGGCTGCTCCTCGATCTCCTTGAGCATGAACCAGTCGTAACCGCCCTTCTCGGCGGCCGACGAGTCCCAGTCGATGTGGAAGTCCTTGCCGCTGGCGGGCTGACCGTCGAAGTCGGTGATCTCGATGCTGTCGCCGGTGATCAGGACGATCTGGTCCTGACCCAGCTCCACCGCCTCGCGGGTGTGCTCGATGAACGCGGCCACGTCGCTGGCCAGGTAGTTCTCGCCGTCACCCCGGCCGACGACCAGCGGCGAGTTGCGCCGGGCGCCGACGACCGCACCGGGCACGCTGGCGTCGACCGCGAGCAGGGTGAACGCGCCCTCCAGCCGCTGGCACACGACGCGCATGCCGGCGGCGAGCAGCTGCGGGCTGTCCGGTTGGCCGGCGGCGCGCAGGTCGGCCAGCGCGGCGGAGAGCAGGTGCGCGGCGCACTCGGTGTCGGTGTCGCTGGTGAACTGGACGCCGTCGGCCTCCAGCTCGGCACGGAGCCTGGCGAAGTTCTCGATGATGCCGTTGTGGATCACCGCGACGCGGCCGTCGGGGGCGAGGTGCGGGTGGGCGTTGCGGTCGGTCGGTCCACCGTGGGTGGCCCACCGGGTGTGGCCGATGCCGGTGGTGCCGTCACCGATGCCGATCGGACTGGCCGCGCAGGAGGTCGGGTCGTCGGCGGCACGCTCGGAGAGCACCTTCTCCAGGTTGGCGAGCTTGCCGGCCTTCTTCTCGGTCAACAGCTGGCCGTCACAGACGATGGCGACGCCCGCCGAGTCGTAACCCCGGTATTCCAGCCGACGCAGCCCGTCGAGCACGATGCTCAGTGCCGGGCGCGCACCGGCGTATCCCACGATTCCACACATGGCCCGCAGCCTAACCCAGTTTCGCTCATCATGGGTGCTCGAAAGACGGCTAAACAAGCACCGGATTTGAGCGATCGGTGGTTGTCGGGCCGCAATGGGACGAGTGTCACGAGCCTGCTCACCGCGCCACCGACCGGACGGGGTTGCGGGACCGCCGGCGCGTACGACAGTCTGCCGGCGGGCTCGGCGCGCGCTGCCCTGGCTCGTTGACCCCTTACCCACTCCCGCCCGGAGCAGCCATGTCCGACGCGCCGCCGCCCGATCCGTCTTCGACGCCATCACCCGACCCCACCCCGACGCCGTCGGATCCGACGGCCGGGCAAGCGCCGTCGGATCCGACGCGCGGGCAGACGCCGCCGGAGCCGACGCCCGGCTGGGCCGCGCCGGACGCCTTCCCAACGCCGGGTCCGCTGGCGCCGGGCCAGCCCTGGGCACCCCCGGCGCCCTGGGCGTCCCCGCCCTCGTCCGCGTGGACACCCGACGCCACCGGCACCCAGTGGACGCCCGATCCCGCCGCAGCCGGCCCCTGGCCACCACCCCCGCCGCCGGAGCACCCTGCGGCCGGCTATCCGCCGTCGGGCTACCCGGCACCGGGCTACCCACCGCCGGGCTACCCGCCGCCCGGCTACCCGCCCCCCTATCTCTATCCCGGCTATCCGCCGGCCAAGAGTCCCGGTGGCGGAAGCGGTCGGGTGGTCGGGATCGTCGTCGCGGTCGTCGCGGCTCTCGCCCTCCTCGGCTGCGGCTGCGTGTGTGTGGCCGGACCCCTGCTCGGCCAACTGGTCCCGGATTCGGTCGCCGAGGACCCGTACGACAACGACCCGTTCGGCGACGACACCTGGGCGCCGAGCATGGCGCCGGAACCCAGCCCACCCAGCTCTCCCGTTCCGGACACCACCACCGCGGGGCCCACCAAGAAGCCGATCACCCGCCCGACCTCGGGGCCCGCGCCGGTGACGGTGGTCTACGAGGTCACCGGAGTCGGCAGAGCCGACATCGCGTACTTCGACGCCGAGAGCGATCTCATCCACGTCGACGGCGCGAAACTGCCCTGGCGCATGACCATCCGCACCAACGGCAAGAGCAGGGTCATGGTCGAGGCCGACTGGCCCGGCATCGACGATCCCGGGCCTCTCGGTTGCACCGTCACGATCACCGGCGCCGGCCAACCAGTGGCCTACGAGAGCGAGAGCTGGTACGGGGCCAGATGCGAGCCCGAGTGAGACTGGAGTCGGACCAGCGGGTGACCGTAGGCTGGCGCAGGTGACGATGAGCACCGATGTCGACCCACTGGTGGCCCGGATGCGGCCGTTCGGCACGACGATCTTCGCCGAGATGTCCGCGCTCGCCGTGCGGACCGGCGCGGTCAACCTCGGCCAGGGCTTCCCGGACACCGATGGCCCGCCGGAGATGCTGGCCGCCGCCGCCGAGGCGCTGCGCGGCGGGCAGAACCAGTACCCGCCCGGTCCGGGCATTCCCGCTCTGCGCGCGGCCGTCGCGGCGCACCAGCGCCGGTTCTACGACCTGGCGTACGACCCGGACGGCGAGATCGTGATCACGGCGGGTGCGACCGAGGCGGTGGCGGCCAGCATCCTCGCGCTGTGCGAAGCGGGCGACGAGGTGGTGTGCTTCGAGCCGTACTACGACTCGTACGCCGCCTCGATCGC
The DNA here is from genome assembly GCF_040608555.1 of Micromonospora sp. NPDC005172. NCBI lineage: Bacteria > Bacillati > Actinomycetota > Actinomycetes > Micromonosporales > Micromonosporaceae > Micromonospora > Micromonospora sp. NPDC005172. Next base: position 16,525 of record NZ_JBEXIL010000011.1, on the reverse strand, counting down.
GCTGGCCGGCGCGGTCCGGCGGCCGGTCACGTTGCGTCCCGGCGCGGACGGCCGGTACGCCTTCGATCCGGCGGCGCTGCGGGCGGCGTTCGGGCCGCGTACGCGACTGGTGCTGCTCAACTCGCCGCACAACCCGACCGGCAAGGTGTTCACGCCGGCCGAGCTGGCGTTGGTGGCCGAGCTGTGCCAGGAGTACGACGCGTACGCGGTCACCGACGAGGTGTACGAGCACCTGGTGTTCACCGACGCGTCCAGCCCTCACGTGCCGCTGGCGACGCTGCCCGGAATGCGGGAGCGGACGCTGCGCATCTCGTCGGCCGGCAAGACGTTCTCCTGCACCGGCTGGAAGATCGGCTGGGTGAGCGGCCCGGCGGCGTTGGTCTCGGCGGTGCTGAGCGTGAAGCAGTTCCTCACCTATGTCAACGCCGCGCCGCTGCAACCGGCGGTCGCCGTGGCGCTGGCCCTGCCCGACGAGTACTACACGGGTTTCCGCGACGGACTCCAGCAGCGCCGCGACCAGCTCATGGGTGGCCTCGTCGACGCGGGATTCGATGTGCTGACACCGGAGGGCACGTACTTCGTCACCGCCGACGTCACCGCCCTCGGCGGCACCGACGGGATGGAGTTCTGCCGGTCGCTGCCGGAGCGCTGCGGCGTCGTGGCGGTGCCCACCCAGGTGTTCTACGACGACGTCGAGGCTGGCCGGCGACTGGTCCGGTTCGCGTTCTGCAAGCGTCCTGAGGTGCTGGCCGAGGCGGTCACCCGGCTGCGCGCCCTGACCCGCTGACGCGCCGTGCCGGCCGGAAACCCGGCCAGCACGGCGTGCAGACGGTCAACGACCCGGCGGGTCTGCTGAGCGGTCGACTACGACGTGGCGGGGCTGGCCGTACGCACCAGGGCGGCGATCCGCTCGGCGACCTCGCGGGCGGTCGCCTCGGTGGCGGCCTCGACCATCACCCGGACCAGGAGCTCGGTGCCCGACGGGCGCAGCAGCACCCGCCCGGTCTCTCCCAGCTCCGCCTCGGCACGCTCGACCTCGGCGCGGACGGCCGGCGCGTTGGCCCCGACGGTCCGGTCGCCGACCGGAACGTTGATCAACACCTGCGGCAGCTTGGTGACCACCGAGGCCAACTCGGCGAGCGACTGGCCGGTGGCGGCCATCCGGGCCATCAGGTGCAGACCGGTGAGCACCCCGTCGCCGGTGGTGGCGTGGGCGGGCATGACGATGTGGCCGCTCTGCTCGCCGCCGAGCGCCAGACCGGAGGCGCGCAGCTCCTCCAGCACGTACCGGTCACCAACCTTGGTCTCGACCAGCCGGATGCCCTGCGCGGACATCGCCAGGCGCAGACCGAGGTTGCTCATCACGGTCGCCACCAGGGTGTCCTGGGTGAGGGTGCCGGCCTCCCGCATGGCCAGCGCGAGGATCGCCATGACCTGGTCGCCGTCGACCTCGCCGCCGTCGGCGCTGACCGCCACGATCCGGTCGGCGTCGCCGTCGTGGGCGATGCCCAGGTGGGCGCCGTGCTGCACCACGGCCTCACGCAGGGCCTCGATGTGGTTGGAGCCGCAGTCGTCGTTGATGTTCAGGCCATCGGGCTCGGCGTGGATCGCGACGACCTCGGCGCCAGCCTCCCGGTAGGCGACCGGGGCCACCTCACTCGCCGCGCCGTTGGCGCAGTCGACGACGACCTTGATCCCTTCCAGCCGGTGCGGCAGTGCGCCGACCAGGTGCTGCACGTAGTGGTCAGCGCCGTCGAGCAGGTCGTGCACCCGGCCGACGCCGGCACCGATCGGGCGGTCCCAGGCGGTGATGGCGTTCGCCTCCACCGCGGCCTCGATCTTCATCTCGATCTCGTCGGGGAGCTTGTGACCACCGGCGGCGAAGAGCTTGATGCCGTTGTCCGGCATCGGGTTGTGCGACGCGGAGAGCACGACGCCCAGATCGGCCTTCGCCTCCGCGGTGAGGAACGCCACCGCCGGGGTGGGCAGAACCCCGACGCGCACCACGTTCGCGCCGGCGCTGGTCAGCCCGGCCACGACGGCGGCTTCCAGCATCTCGCCGCTGGCCCGGGTGTCCCGGCCGACGACGGCGAGTGGCGGGTGACTGCGGTCCGTCTCGGCGAGCGTGTGCGCGGCGGCCACGGCGAGCGCGAGCGCCAACTCAGGGGTGAGATCCGCGTTCGCCCGCCCGCGTACGCCGTCCGTGCCGAACAACCGACCCATACCCGCCAACCTCCGATGAGCAACTGCGATGAGGAGAAAGCGGAACGGCCGGCCCACCTCCCCGGTCGGGGGAGGCGGACCGGCCGTCCGTCAGAAGTACAACGCGCTGGGAAAGATCAGCGCTTCGAGTACTGGGGAGCCTTGCGGGCCTTCTTGAGGCCGTACTTCTTGCTCTCCTTGACCCGGGCGTCACGGGTGAGGAAGCCGGCCTTCTTGAGGGCCGGGCGGTCGTCCGGCTCGTTGATGATCAGCGCGCGGGCGATGCCCAGCCGCAGCGCACCGGCCTGGCCGGTGGTGCCGCCGCCACGCAGGTTGGCGATGACGTCGAACTGCTCGAGCTTCTCGGCGGTGACCAGCGGTTCCTTGATGAGCTGCTGGTGCACCTTGCTCGGGAAGTAGGCCTCGAGGTCCTGGCCGTTGCAGGTGATCTTGCCGGTGCCGGGGACGATGCGGACCCGGACGATGGCCTCCTTGCGGCGGCCCACGGTCTGGATCGGCCGGTCACCACGAGGCGCGCGGGCAACGGGCGCCGGTGCCTCGGTGGCCTCAGGGGCCTCGGTGGCCTCAGGGGCCTCGGGGGCCTCAGGGGCCTCAGGCGCTTCCGGGGCGACCTCGGTCTCGATGATGTCGGTCATGCTGCTTCCTTCGCCCGCGCTCACTGCGCGATCTGCTTGATCTCGAACGGCACCGGCTGCTGCGCGAGGTGCGGGTGCTCGGCACCGGCGTAGACCTTCAGCTTCTTGATCAGCTGACGGCCGAGCTTGTTGTGCGGGAGCATCCCCTTCACAGCCAGCTCGATGGCCCGCTCGGGACGCTTGGTCAGCAGCTCGTCGTAGCCGATCTGCTTGAGACCACCCGGGTAACCCGAGTGGCGGTAAGCGACCTTGGTCTGGCGCTTGTTGCCGGTCAGCGCGACCTTGCCCGCGTTCACGATGACGACGAAGTCGCCCGTGTCGACGTGCGGCGCGAAAGTCGGCTTGTGCTTACCACGCAGCAACGTGGCGGCGTGGGTGGCCAGGCGGCCCAGCACGACATCAGAGGCGTCGATGACGTGCCACTGACGCTCGATCTCACCCGGCTTCGGGCTGTACGTACGCACAGGTCTACCTTGTCTCGTCGTCGGTCTGGGGTCGCGCGCCGAGGTGACCAGATCTAGCAGGCCGGACCAGCGCGCACGAACGACCAAGCGTACCTGATAGGGCACGCCTCTGGATGTCGTACAACAGCAGGCAACGATACCCGGCGCCCCATCGGCAGGTCAAAACGGGGGTCTGCCGCCGCACTCCGGCGCGCCGGGCATGACCCAGCTCACACGCCGGCAAGCCGGTTGAACGACCCCGGGCGACGGTAGGCGACCCAGGTCACCGCGAAGCACATCGCGTACCAGCCGATGAACGCCAGGTAGGCGGCGTCCGCGTTGCCGGAGCTGAGGAACGACTGGCGGAAGGCGATGTTGACCAGTACCCCACCGGAGGCGCCGATCGCGCCGGCGATCCCGATCAACGCGCCGGTCATCCGTCGCGCCCACCGCGCGGCGTCCTCCGGGTCGCGCGTGCCGTTGGCCACCGCGTCCGCCGCCCGGGCCCGGAAGATCGCCGGGATCATCTTGTACGTGGAGCCGTTGCCGACCCCGGAGAAGACGAAGAGGGCCAGGAACCCGGCCAGGTAGAGCCCGAACGAGCGCTCGCGGGCCGCGTACAGCACCGCGCCCGCGCCGAGGGCCATCGCGACGAAGTTCCAGAAGGTCACCCGGGCTCCGCCGAGCCGGTCGGCGAAGTGCCCGCCCAGCGGCCGGATCAGCGAACCGATCAGCGGCCCGAGGAAGGTCAGCCAGGCGGCGTCGACGGGGGTGGGGAACCGGTCGGCGAACTGGAGCTGGAGGACCTGACCGAAGGCGAACCCGAACCCGATGAACGACCCGAAGGTGCCGATGTAGAGCAGCGACATGATCCACGTGTGCGGGTCCCGGGCGGCCTCGCGCAGCGCTCCCGGCTCGTTGCGGGCCCCGGGCACGGTGTCCAACCAGCGGGCCGCCGCCAGCGCGGCCAGCACGATCAGCGGCAGGTAGACCGCGGGCACCAGTCGGGGGTACGCGGCGCCGGCGGTGGCCAGCACCGCCAGGCCGACGAGCTGCACCGCCGGTACGCCCAGGTTGCCGCCCCCGGCGTTGAGCCCGAGGGCGCGGCCCTTGAGGTGCTGGGGGTAGAAGAGGTTGATGTTCGCCATCGAGGAGGCGAAGTTGCCGCCACCGACGCCGGTGAGGCAGGCCAGCACCATGAGGGTGGAGTAGGACACCCCGGGTTCCAGCAGCACCGTCATCGGCACCGTCGGGATCAGCAGCAGGAGAGCGCTGATGGTCGTCCAGCGTCGCCCGCCGAAGCGGGCCACCGCCAGCGTGTACGGCAGCCGCAGCACCGCGCCCAGCGCGGCCGGCACGGCGGTGAGCAGGAACTTCCCGGCCGGGTCGATGCCGTACGCGGGGCCGAGGAAGAGCACGGTGACCGACCAGAGGCTCCACACGGAGAAGCCGACGTGTTCGGCGAAGATCGACACCCAGAGGTTGCGGCGGGCGATCGGCGCGCCCGTCGTACGCCAGAAGTCGGGGTCCTCGGGCCGCCAGTCGGAAAGCGGCTGCCGGCGGCCGGTGACGGCAGGTGGCTCGGCGGTGACTGCGGTGCTGGTGAGCGTGCTCACGGCGGCTCCTCCTCGTCGGTGTGACGATCGGAGACGCTAGGGAGACGGAGTTACCTGGCAGTGCCCGTCCCGGGTCGGCCCGGAAACGGCTACCGCACCACGGCCGGACGGCGATGGTGAGGTGCCCGCAGTCAGAGCTGCTGGAGGATGCGCAGCGCGCGGCCGACCCGGAGCATGGTCTCGGTGTCGGCGACGTCCACGCACTCGGTGAACCACTTCTTCATCGGCGAGGAGATCCGGTCGGGCATCACCACGTACGGGCCCATCGGCACGGCCAGGGGCGAGTCGCGCAGCAGCGACTCCTCGACCACCTCGACGACGATCACGATAGGAACGTCGGTGGAGTTGTAGACGTCCGAGCTGACCACCAGGCCGAGGCGTTCACGGGCACCCTCGATGCGCCAGACCTCACCCCTGCGCAGCACGCGGCGGTCCGCCGAGGAAGAGGTCGTTGACCATGCCCACCTCGCGGGCGTCGGCGAGGGCGGCGGACTCCAGGTCGAGGCCGGCGCGGCCCACGGCGGCGGCGTGCGCGGTGAAGACCTCGCGCAGCGCCTTCTCCCGGGCCGCCTGGTCCATCCACGCCGAAAGGGACAGCCCTTCGCGCTTGGCGAAGCGCCGGGCCTCCTCGATCGTCTCGTCCGTGAACGAGAGCGTCACCTTGGCAGTCATGCCGCTGAGACTACCCACCGGTATGACCGTCAGTCATCCACGCGCCGACCGGCTCGCCCCCCGGCGTCGAAACGTCCATATCGTCAGCGGGCCCGACCACCGAACACCGCGAAGCGCCACTCCTTGAAGTAGCAGTCGACGTCGTCCAGGCCGGCCTCGGCGAGCCACCGGCACTGGTCGCCGACGGTCGCCGGGAGGTCGTAGCGCATCCGCTCCCGGGACCCGGCGATCTCCTGCGGCGACGCCCCCAGCTCGGCGATCCGCGCCATCCACACCTCGTCGTAGCGCTGGTCGAGGGCCGGGGTCGGCCCCGCGACCTGCTCGGCGTTGACGAACACCCCACCGGGCGTCAGGGCGGCGGCGGCCCGCCGGTAGAGCGCCCGCTTGCCGGAGTCGTCCAGGTGGTGGATCGCCAGCGCGCTGACCACGGCGTCGTACCGGCCGGGGGGCAGCTCGTCGGACAGGTCGGCCTGGACCGTCCGGTGCGGCACCGAGCGCGCCGACAGCTCGGCGGTGGCGCGGGCCAGCATCGCCGGCGCGGCGTCCACGAGGGTCAGCCGGACCCCGGGCACCGCCGCGGCGAGCAGCAGCGAGAGCAGCCCGGTACCCGCGCCCAGGTCCAAAACCTCGGGGGTACGACCAGCCGCCAGCGCGGCGCGCAGCGGTGGCGTGGCCACCTCGACGGCCGCGCCGTAGAAGGCGTCGAAGCACGGCACCAGCCGCCGTCGCGCCTCGTCGTAGGTGCCGGCCACGGCGTCGAAAACGTCCACCACGCCCATGACGCCCTCCCATCATCCGAGACAACTTTCCCACATTATAAGCGCCACACGGGCTCGGGTGAGCACGCGAAACCGACCATCCCGTCGATCTTGCAGTTTCGGTTGTCGAGATGAGCGGGATGCCCCTTAAGTCGCCACCGAAAGTGCAAGATCGCGGGGGTGGGGCTGCGGTCCGCTGCCTCGCTTCTGTGCGGTGTGAGGCCCACTTGACAGGACCGAAACAGAAGGGACCCGGACTGGAAACTGCCCAGCGGCACGCTTTGCCGACATGACAGACGGTGCATGGCCGGCAACTGGATCGGGGCGCACGCCCCGCGAGGTGGCGACGCACTGCCCGTACTGCGCCCTCCAGTGCGGCATGACACTGCGCGAGGACGACACCGGGGTGACCGTGCTCCCCCGCCAGTTCCCCACCAACCGGGGCGGGCTGTGCCAGAAGGGCTGGACCGCCGCCGAACTGCTCGACCACCCGGAACGACTGACCACTCCGCTGGTACGCGACCCGGCCAGCGGCGAGCTGCGTCCGGCGACCTGGGACACCGCGCTGGACCGGGTCGCCGCCGGCGTACGCGCGATCCAGGACAGCTCCGGCCGGGATGCGGTCGCGGTCTTCGGCGGCGGCGGGCTGACCAACGAGAAGGCGTACGCGCTGGGGAAGTTCGCCCGGATCGCGCTGCGTACCCGCAACATCGACTACAACGGACGGTTCTGCATGTCCTCGGCGGCGGCCGCCGGGATGCGCGCCTTCGGCGTCGACCGAGGGCTGCCGTTCCCCCTGGCCGACCTGGGCCGGGCCGACACGCTGCTGCTGGTCGGCGCCAATCCGGCGGAGACCATGCCACCGCTGGTCCGCTGGCTCACCGAGCAGCGCCGGGGCGGCGGAAAGCTCATCGTCGTCGACCCCCGCGTCACCGCCACCGCCCGCCAGGCCGACCTGCACCTGCAACCGCTGCCCGGCACCGACCTCGCGGTGGCCAACGCGCTGCTGCACATCGCGCTCACCGAGGGTTGGGTCGACCAGGCGTACGTGGCCGAGCGCACCACCGGCTTCGACGCGGTCCGCCGCAGCGTCGCCGCCTGGTGGCCGGCCCGCGCGGAACAGCTCTCCGGCGTGCCGGTGGCCGATCTCGAGGCGACCGCCCGCGCCCTGGGCACCGGCGGTCGGGTGATCATCCTGACCGCGCGCGGGGCGGAGCAGCACGCCAAGGGTGTCGACACCGTCAGCGCGTACGTCAACCTCGCCCTCGCCCTGGGTTTGCCCGGCCGCCCCGGCTCGGGGTACGGCTGCCTCACCGGCCAGGGCAACGGTCAGGGTGGGCGGGAGCACGGGCAGAAGGCCGACCAGCTCCCCGGCTACCGCAAGATCGACGATCCGGTGGCCCGGGAGCACGTCGCCGGCGTCTGGGGCGTACCGGCCGACGAGCTACCCGGTCCCGGTGTGCCGGCGTACCAGCTCCTCGACTCGCTCGGCACCGCCGACGGTCCCCGGGCGCTGCTGGTGTTCGGCTCGAACCCGGTGGTCTCCGCTCCCCGGGCCGCCCGGATCGAGGGTCGACTGCGCGACCTCGACCTGCTGGTCGTGGCCGACCTTCTGCTCTCCGAGACGGCGGCGCTGGCCGACGTGGTGCTGCCCACAGCGCAGTGGGCCGAGGAGGACGGCACGATGACCAATCTGGAGGGCCGGGTGTTGCGTCGACGCGCGCTGCGTCCACCGCCACCGGGCGTCCGCACCGACCTGTCCATCCTCGCCGACCTCGCGGCCAGGTTGGGCGACGCCGAGACCGCTGCCGCGCGCTTCCCTACCGACCCGGCCACCGTCTTCGCCGAACTGCGCCGCGCCTCCGCCGGTGGCGCCGCCGACTACGCCGGCATCACCTGGGACCGCATCGACGCCGCCGACGGCGTCCACTGGCCCTGCCCGAGCGAGGACGGTCCGGACACGCCACGGCTCTTCGCCGACCGGTTCGCCACCCCGGACGGCCGGGCCCGGTTCCACCCCGTCGACCACCGGCCGGCCGCCGAGGAGGTGTGCGCCACGTACCCGCTGCACTTCACCACCGGCAGGGTGCTGGCCCAGTACCAGTCCGGCACGCAGACCCGGCGCGTGCCGGCGCTGCGTCGGGCCGCGGCCGAGGCGTTCGTCGAGCTGCACCCCGACCTGGCCGCCCGGTTGGGCATCGACGACGGCGACCCGGTGCGGGTCACGTCCCGACGGGGCGAGCTGCGTGCCCCGGCCCGACTCAGCACGGGTATCCGCCCGGACACGGTCTTCGCGCCGTTCCACTGGCCCGGCGTCGGGCGGGCCAACTCGGTGACCAACGACGCGGTGGACCCGATCTCCGGGATGCCCGAGTTCAAGATCTGCGCGGTCCGGGTGGAGAAGGCATGACCGCCCGGGTGGTGATCGTCGGCAACGGGATGGCCGGTGCCCGGCTCGCGGCCGAGCTGCACGCCCGCGAGGGCGACCGCAAGGTCACCGTCCTCGGGGCGGAACCGCACCGCGCGTACAACCGGATCATGCTGTCGACGCTGCTGGCGGGCCGCATCGACGAACCGGACGTGGAGTTGACCGAGGCCGCGGGGCACGGCATCGATCTGCGGTCCGGCGTCGCGGTGACCGCGGTGGACCGGGCGGCCCGCGAGGTCCGCACGGCCGACGGCGAACGCATCGCCTACGACCACCTGGTGCTGGCGACCGGCGCGCGGGCGGTGGTGCCGCCCCTGCCCGGCCTCGACCCGGCCGACCTGCCGGGGCGGGTCGTGCCCTTCCGGACCCTGGACGACTGCCGCCGCATCCTGACCGTGGCCCGGGGCGCACGCGCCGCGATCGTGCTCGGTGGCGGGCTGCTCGGGCTGGAGGCCGCCCGGGGCCTGGCCACGCGCGGTCTGGCCACCACCGTGGTGCACCCGACCAACCACCTGATGGAGCGGCAGCTCGATCCCGCGGCCGGCGCGGTGCTGGCCGGCACGCTCGCGGGGCTCGGCGTCACCATCCAGCTCGGGGTACCGGCGACCGGGGTGGTGGCGGACGACACCGGCGTCCGTCTCGACCTGGCCGACGGCCGGTCGCTGCGCGCCGACCTGCTGGTGCTGTCCTGCGGCGTACGCCCCGACACCGCCCTCGCGCAGGCCGCCGGGCTCACCGTGCGACGCGGCGTGGTGGTGGACGACCGACTGCGTACCAGCGACCGGTCCGTCTCGGCGCTCGGCGACTGCGCCGAGCACGACGGGACGATCACCGGGCTGGTCGCGCCCGCCTGGGCCCAGGCCCGGGTGCTCGCCGACGTGCTGACCGGCACGGACCCGCTCGCCCGGTACCGGCCCCGTCCGGTGGTGACCCGACTCAAGGCGGCCGGGATCGACCTGGCGGCGATGGGCGACGCGGCGAACGGCGGCCCGGGCGAGGAGTTGACGTTCACCGACCCGGCCCGGGGCACGTACGCCCGGCTGCGCATCCGTGACGAGCGGTTGACCGGCGCGATCCTGCTCGGCGACAACCCGGCGATCGGCACGGTGATCCAACTCTTCGACCGGGGTCACCCGGTCCCGGCCGACCGGCGGGCCCTGCTGCTGGGTCGGACGCTCGGCGGGGCCGTCGCGGCGCCGAGCGCGTCACCGGCGCTGATGCCGGACGCGGCCGTCGTCTGCCAGTGCAACACCGTGACCAAGGGCGCCCTGGTGCGCTGCTGGCGCTCGGGCGCGCGGACGGTCGACGCGGTGGTGGCGGGCACCCGGGCCGGCACCGGATGCGGCGGATGCCGGGACGCGGTCGGCGGCATCGTCGACTGGCTGTCCGAAGCGGAATCGGTGGAGGTGACGCGATGAGCGGCGCAGACCTGGTCGTCGTCGGCAACGGGATGGTGGGACAGCGCTTCGTCGACGCGCTGCGCGCCCGTGACCCGCAGGGCCACTGGCGGGTGACGGTGCTTGCCGAGGAGGGGCGTCCGGCATACGACCGGGTACGACTCTCGGCGTACTTCGACGGGGTCGGCGAGGACGAGCTGAACGTGCACACCCCGCACGACGGGGTGCTGCTGCGCCTCGGTGAGCCGGTCACCGCCATCGACCGCGCCCGGCGGGTGGTGACCACCGCCGAGGGCGAGTACGGCTACGACGCGCTGGTGCTGGCCACCGGGTCGTACCCGTTCGTCCCGCCGGTCCCCGGGGCCGACCTGCCCGGGGTCTTCGTCTACCGGACGTTGGACGACCTGGCGGCGATCCGGGAGTACGCCCAGGGTCGGCGGGTCGGCGCGGTGATCGGCGGCGGGCTGCTCGGGTTGGAGGCGGCGAACGCCCTGCGTCTGCTCGGCCTGAGCACCGACGTGGTCGAGTTCGCGCCCCGGCTGATGCCGGTGCAGGTGGACCAGGCCGGCGGCGCGATGCTGCGCCGCTACGTCGAGGAGCTGGGTGTGCGTACCCACCTCGGGGTCGCCACCACGGCGATCCGCGCCGGGGCCGACGGCGCGGTCGCCGCCCTGGAGCTGTCCGACGGCCGGGTCGTCGACGCCGAGCTGGTCGTGGTGGCCGCCGGCATCCGGCCCCGCGACGAGCTGGCACGCGCCGCCGGCCTGCCGTTGGGTCCGCGCGGTGGGGTGCTGGTCGACGAGACCTGCCGCACCGCCGACGAGCACGTCTGGGCCGTCGGCGAGTGCGCGGCGGTCGACGGCACCTGTCACGGCCTGGTGGCCCCGGGGTACGCGACGGCCGAGGTGGTGGCCGACCGGCTGGTCGGCGGCGCGGCGACCTTCCCGGGCGCGGACACCGCCACCAAGCTCAAGCTGCTCGGGGTGGACGTGGCGTCGTTCGGCGACGCGCACGGCACCACCGAGGGCTGCCTGGACGTCACGTTCACCGACCCGGCAACCCGGGTGTACGCGAAGCTGGTCCTCTCCGACGACGCGCACACCCTGCTCGGTGGGGTGCTGGTGGGTGACGCCAGCGCGTACCCGACGTTGCGGGCCAGCGTGGGTGGCCCGCTGCCGGCCCCGCCGCTGGCCCTGCTCGCCCCCGACGGCGGCGGCGCGGACGCCGGCACGCTGCCCGCCACCGCGCAGGTCTGTTCCTGCAACGCGGTGACCCGGGGCGACGTGGACGCCGCCATCGCGGGTGGCTGTGCGGACGTGCCGTCGTTGAAGACGTGCACCAGGGCGGGCACGAGCTGCGGGTCCTGCGTGCCGATGCTCAAGCAGCTCCTGGACGCGGCCGGCGTGGCACAGTCCGCCGCGCTCTGCGAGCACTTCGACGTGAGCCGCCGGGAGCTGTTCGAGATCGTGCGCGTCCGCGGCATCCGCACGTTCTCCCGGCTCGTCGCCGAGCATGGTCGGGGACGCGGCTGCGACATCTGCAAGCCCGTGGTGGCCTCGATCCTGGCCTCGCTGGGCAGCGGGCACGTGCTCGACGGAGAGCAGGCGTCCCTGCAGGACACCAACGACCACTTCCTGGCCAACCTGCAACGCGACGGCAGCTACTCGGTGGTGCCCCGCATCCCGGGCGGCGAGATCACCCCGGAGAAGCTGATCGTGATCGGCGAGGTCGCCCGGGACTTCCAGCTCTACACGAAGATCACCGGTGGCCAGCGGATCGACCTGTTCGGTGCCCGGGTGGAGCAGCTACCGCAGATCTGGCGGCGGCTGGTGGACGCCGGTTTCGAGTCCGGCCACGCGTACGGCAAGGCGTTGCGCACGGTGAAGTCCTGCGTCGGCGAGACCTGGTGCCGATATGGCGTACAGGATTCGGTGGGTCTCGCCGTGTCGCTGGAACTGCGCTATCGCGGGCTGCGCGCGCCGCACAAGCTCAAGTCGGCGGTCTCCGGCTGCGCCCGGGAGTGCGCCGAGGCGCGCAGCAAGGACTTCGGCATCATCGCCACCGAGACGGGCTGGAACCTCTACGTCGGCGGCAACGGCGGTTTCCGGCCCCGGCACGCCAACCTGTTCGCCACTGATCTGTCGACAGAAGCACTGATTCGATTGATCGATAGATTTTTGATGTATTACATCCGCACCGCCGACCGGCTGCAACGCACGGCCGGCTGGATCGAGGCCATGGACGGCGGCCTGGACCACCTGCGCGCCGTGATCGTGGACGACTCGCTGGGCATCTGCGCCGACCTGGACGAGGCCATGGCCCGACACGTGTCGTCGTACTCCGACGAGTGGCGCGACGTGCTGGACGACCCCGAGCGGTTGCGCCGCTACACCTCCTTCGTCAACGCCCCCGACGTGCCCGACCCGTCGATCACCTTCGCGGTGGAGCGCGGCCAGCCGGTACCGGCACGCGGCGGCACCCCACCCGACGGTTCCGGCCGTCGTCCCGTCACGCTCGGCCTTCCGGAGGTACGGCGATGAGCCCCACGATGACCACACTCGGCTGGACCGCGGTCTGCCCCCTCGGCCGGCTGGAACCGGAGCGGGGTGTCGCCGCCCTGGTCGACGGCGTGCAGGTCGCCCTCTTCCACACCGTGGACGGGCTGTTCGCGATCGACAACCGCGACCCGGTCTCCGGTGCGTACGTGCTGTCCCGGGGCATCGTGGGCAGCCGTGGCGGCGTACCGACGGTCGCCTCGCCGCTGCACAAGCAGGTGTACGACCTGCGCACCGGCGAGTGCCTCGACCTGCCCGGGGTGGCCGTGGCCCGGCACGACACGCGCTGCCACGACGGGATCGTCGAGGTGCGGTTGCGACGGGAGGACTGATGCGGGAAGAACTGGCCGGCTTCACCATCGGGGTGACCGCCGACCGGCGGCGCGACGAGTTGGCCGCGCTGCTCGAACGCCGGGGCGCACGCGTGGTGCTCGCCCCGGCGCTGCGGATCGTGCCGCTGTCCGACGACACCGAACTGCGCGAGGCGACCCGCGCCTGCCTCGACCAGCCACCCGACATCCTGATGGCCAACACCGGCATCGGGATGCGCGGGTGGCTGGAAGCTGCCGAGGGTTGGGGTCTGGCCGAGCCGCTGCGGTCGGTCCTCGCCAGCTCGTACGTCGTCGCCCGCGGTCCCAAGGCACGTGGCGCGATCCGTGCGGCCGGACTGCACGACCAGTGGTCACCGGCGTCGGAGAGCTGCGACGAGGTGGTCGAGCACCTGCGCCGGCGCGGCGTTGCCGGGCAGGTGATCGCCATGCAGCTGCACGGTGAGCGCCAGCCCGAGTGCACCCTCGCCCTGGAGGCGGCCGGCGCCACGGTGATCGAGGTGCCGGTCTACCGCTGGGCGCCCCCGACGGACCCGGCGCCGCTGCACCGGCTGATCGACCTGATCGCCGGCCGGCTGGTGGACGCGGTGACGTTCACCTCCGCGCCGGCGGTCGAGGCGCTGCTGCGGGCCGCCGGCGACCGTACCGACGCGGTGGTGGCCGCGTTCCGCAACGACGTGCTGGCGAGCTGCGTCGGCGCGGTGACCGCCGAGCCGTTGCTACGGCACGGGGTGCCGGTCAGCGCGCCCGGCCGGGCGCGGCTGGGTGCCCTGGTACGCACCATCGTCGATGAGTTGCCCCGGCGGACCATCACGTTCAAGGCCGGCGGCCATCTGCTCACGTTGCGCGGGCACGCAGCGGTCATCGACGGAGAGCTGCGGCCCCTGGCGCCCGCCCCGATGGCGGTGCTGCGGGCGCTGGCCCAGTCCCCGGGCCGGGTGCTGTCCCGTACGGCGCTGCTCCGGACGCTGCCTCGGGGCGCGGACGAGCACGCCGTGGAGATGGCCGTCGCCCGGTTACGGGCCGGCCTGCGCGCGCCCCGGGTGGTGCAGACCGTGGTGAAGCGCGGCTACCGGCTCCGCGTCGACTGAACCGCGCCACGGCCGGCGGTGACCCACCGGCCGTGGCCCTGCGACTGAGTCGACCGTGACCCGACGGTTCAGCCGACCGGCGTGGGGAAGCCCCGACCCTGCTCGGCCTGGAGCCGGAGCATGGCGTGCTCGACCACCGTCACCAGCACCTGCTTGACCGAATCCCGATGCCGGGCGTCGGTCATCACCAGCGGCACCTGCGGCGAGATGGCCAGCGCCTCGCGGACCTCCTCCAGCTCGTACTGGGGAGCGCCGTCGAACCGGTTCAGCGCCACCACGTACGGCAGGTTGCGGTTCTCGAAGTAGTCCAGCGGGGCGAACGCGTCGGTGATCCGGCGCGTGTCCACCAGGACGGCGGCACCCACCGCGCCCCGGATGATCTCGTCCCACATGAACCAGAAGCGGGTCTGACCCGGTGTACCGAACAGGTACAGGATCAGGTCCTGGGCCATGGTGATACGGCCGAAGTCCATGGCGACCGTGGTGGTCTCCTTGCCGGGCACCTTTGACGGATCGTCGATGCCGACGCCGGCCGCGGTCATCACCGCCTCGGTCCTCAGCGGCGTGATCTCGGAGATCGCGCCGACCAGGGTCGTCTTGCCGACGCCGAAACCGCCCGCGACGACGATCTTCGCGGAGACGATTCCCCGGCCCGGCCGCCCCCCAGCGGGGTCATAGCCTGCGAAGTCCACTTAGCACCCTTCCAAGCAGTTCCATCCGCTCCTCGAACCCCTCGGCGGGAGCAGCAGTGTGTAACGTCAGCAGGCTCTCGGCCACCATGTCGGCGACCAGTACCCGGGCGACGCCCAGCGGCATCCGGGTGTACGCGGCGATCTCCGCCAGCGACTGTGCACGGCCCTCGCAGACCGTGGCGATGCGGTGCTTGTCGTGCCCCGCGAAGCGGGACTCGGCAACCTGGGTGGGAGAGGCCGTGAGGACCGCCTCGAGAGCGATGTCCTGCCGGGGTTCGGTACGACCACGGGTGACCGCGTACGGGCGTACCAGAGCGCCGCGCGGGTCAGCGCGTCGTTGGTCCATCCCCGATCACCTCCTCGTCCCCCGCGGAGCCGGCACACACCGCCTCCCCTCCCTGTTCCGGCGCGCGGGCCGCACGCCGGTTCGCGGCACTACGAACGCACCGCGTCCCGTGGCAGCGGCACCAGCGCGGCACCCACCCGCTCCACCAGCAGGGCCATCTCGTAACCCACCTGACCCACGTCGCAGCTCCGCGCGGCCAGCACGGCCATCGACGAGCCGTCGCTGATCGACATGAGGAAGAGGTAACCGCTGTCCATCTCGATGACGGTCTGCAACACCCCGCCCGCGCTGAACATCCGTGCCGCGCCCTCGGTCAGGCTCACCACGCCGGAGGTGATCGCGGCGAGCTGGTCCGCCCGGTCACCCGGCAGGTCCCGGGAGGACGCGAGCAGCAGCCCGTCGGCGGACACCGCCACCACGTGGGCGATGCCCGCCACGCTGTCGGCGAAGTTGGTGAGCAGCCAACCCATGTCCTGCATGGCAGCTGGCCTGTTCATCGGCTCTCCTTGGTCGAGGTGCTGTTCAGGTCCGTACCGGCCGTTCGACCGCGCTGCACGCCACGGTGGTAGGCCGACAACAGGCCGCGTACTTCGTCGGGGGTCCGCCGGCTGCGGTCCCGACCGCTCTTGGGCTCGATGCCGCCCGGCACGAGCTGCGCCTGCGGCACCCGCTTGGGCAGACCCGAACGGGTGGTGCCGGCGGCGGCCGGCTCGGCGGCCCGGCTGGCCAGCGTCCACCCCTCGTCGGCGGCCGTCCGCCAGGCGTCCGGGTCCGGGCCCGGCGGGGCCGCGGCCGGCGCGGGGGCGGCGACCGGTGCCGTCGGTGCGGCCGGCGGCGCGCTGTACGACGGTGGCGGTGTCGGTGTCGAGGCGCCCCGACCAGCGGTCTTCGCGGTCCCGAATCCGTCCATGCTCCCCACGCTCTGTGCTCCGGTGCCCTCGGAACTGCCCGGGGTCCGGGTGGGCAGCGGCGGTCGGGCCGGCGTGGTGGCCGGCGCGGACGCGGTGGTCGACGGAACACCGTTTGTCGCACGCGAGCCGCCGTCGACGGGTGCGGGCGGGGTGTCGAACTGTGGCCGGGTGAAGATCGCGGTGGCGTCGTCGCCGTGCGACCGGAACCAGACCGCCTCCATCTCCCGGAAGATCGGCGCCTCGGCGGGGAACTCCGGCCGGGTGCTGACCGGCGCGGGAGGCGTCGGCGGCACCGCGGGCGGCATGGACGGGGCCGGCACGACGGGTCACCCTGCCGCTGCCGTTCTACACCCACGTGTGGTTCCCGCACTGGTGGGTGCGGCAGATGCTGCGGTCTGGCCGTGCACCAACCGCAGGCCGATCCGCAGC